>DATNRE010000792.1:0-29455 GCA_036703685.1 Candidatus Obscuribacterales bacterium | reverse complement strand
GTAAATCTGAGAACACGGTAGCCAAAAGCCTCTAATTTTTCAGTCCTAGCTTGATCGTATTCTTGTTGTTGATCGTGAATGCCACCATCAACCTCTATGACCAATTTGACACTAGGACAGTAAAAATCAAGAATAAACTTTCCTACAGGATGCTGACAACGAAATTTTAGCCCATCAAGTTGACGACCTCGTAATGCTTCCCATAAAATTGATTCAGCAGGTGTTAATTCTCGTCGCAAACGACGTGCCGCTTCTTCAATTTCCTGATGAGTACCACGAATCCTGATAGAGTCTTTAGACATTGTTTTAGTATCTTTAGTAATTCTCCTACTAAACAGTATACATTTCAAGCCATTTAGCCCCCTAGCCCCCAAAATTGGGGGAATAAGATTTAATCTGATTAAAGTTAAAGTCCCCCATATTAACGTCGGTACTGTCCGTGAACCTAGATAAATCCTTTAATCACTAATGGTGTGAATTTTCAAGAAATTTGTACCCCGGGCTTTTTTAGTCGGAACTCCCCCAATAATCAGAATTTTGTCTCCAACTTGAGCTAAATGCCGATCTAATAATTTAGTTTGCGCCAGATCAATTAACCCTTCAAAAGAATCTACTTGATGTTCTAATAAAATCGGTTTAACCCCCCACACTAAGTTTAAACGGTGATAGACTTTGTGGTTGGGAGTCAGGGCAATCACGGGAACTTTGGGGCGTTCTCCGGCGGCTAAAATTGCCGTATATCCGCTACTGGTATAGGCAACAATACAGTGTAAATTCAGGGTTTTATCAATGATATTCAACGCTTCACTTAAAGCATGGGTTTCATCTGACATCACCGGAGGATAGTTTTTAAATTCGATTTCCGGTTCCACATCACTAGCAATTTTTGATAACATTTGTACGGCTTTCACCGGGAATTTACCAATAGCAGATTCTCCCGATAACATCACCGCATCCGTACCATCAATAATCGCATTGGCAACATCACTGGCTTCTGCACGGGTGGGACGGGCACTATGAATCATGCTATCTAACATTTGGGTGGCGGTAATCACGGGAATCCCTTTTTGATTACACATCCGAATAATTTGTTTTTGCAATAGGGGGACTTTTTCGGGACTCATTTCTACCCCTAAATCCCCCCGAGCCACCATTAAACCATCACATTCATTAACGATAGATTCTAGGTTAGCGATCGCTTGAGGTTTTTCAATTTTAGCAATCACTGGAGTCTCTGATGCTCCCTTTTCAGCTAATAAAGTTTTTAAGGCAATAACATCCTCAGCCCGACGAACAAAACTGAGGGAAACCCAGTCTACCCCTTGAGAAATTCCAAAATCTAAATCTTCTTTATCTTTGTCTGTTAAGGAGGGAAGACGCAAAATTAAACTCGGTAAATTAACCCCTTTACGACTTTTTAGGGTTCCCCCTTCAATAATCCGACATTGAACGGAATTTCCTTGAATTTCTTCTATTTTTAATTCCAATAATCCATCATCGAGTAAAACTTGCGCTCCGGGTTGGGCTTCTTCTGCTAAATAGGGATAATCAATGGGGACAGTATTCGGTTGATTTTCAAAACTATCAACGGGAACTAAGGTTAATAATTCCCCTTCAACTAATTCTATTTCCTCCGAAGGTAGATGACCAATCCGAATTTTTGGCCCTTGTAAATCCTGTAATAAGGTAATCGGACTATCACATTCTTGGGCAACTTGTCGTAACAATTTTACCATTTCTGCATGATCTTCATAACTCCCATGGGAAAAATTTAATCGGGCGACATTCATTCCCGCGTGCAGCATTTGACGAATAATTTCTGGGGATTTACTCGCTGGGCCAATGGTGGCAACAATTTTGGTACGATTTTTGAACGGTTTAGTCATGGTTTTTTACTCCCAACGGAATAATAATTCAAAGTTCTTGGGCTCAAATTTAACTCTTGTCTGGCCTATTCTATCAATAATTTACCTTTTGAACCCAAGTGTTACATCGATTAATCCAGTTTGGGTGAATCTTAACCCTAATTTAACGTTGTATCCGTTTAATTAGGGAATCAAAATAGCGACTTAATAGGGGAAAGAGTAAACTATGGAAAGTATTTAAAAGTTTCATTTCTAATCCGGGGGCGATCGCAAATTTATTTTGATTGATTCCCTGAATAATTGCTTGAGCAATATCTTCGGGTTCCCAGGGTTTAACCGTTCCCGTAATAGCTTTAGTTTCTGGAGGTTTGGTTTTATTTTCAGTAACTAATTGTGGGGTATTCGTATCCGGGGGATACACAATAGAAACCTGGATTCCCAAAGGTTTTAATTCTCCTCGCAAAGATTCCGCTAATCCTCTTAAAGCAAATTTAGTAGGACTATAAGCGGTATAACCATAAATTCCGATTAATCCTGCCCCCGATGAAATGATCATAATTTTACCCTGTTTTTGTGAGATCATCGTGGGTAAAACCGCTCGAATACAATAGAAAGAACCCCAATAATTAACCGCCATTGTCTTTTCAAATATTTCTAGGGGAAGTTCCCTAAAATACCCCGGATAGGCCATTCCAGCCGAGAGAATTAAAATCTCCACACTTCCCAAAAGATTAATTGCTGTTTCTATGATATTTTCCGCTTCTTCCCGTATAGAAATATCCGCCGCAAGAGTAAAAACCTTCTGGTTTTGAGATAATTTTACCGCCTCAATTTCTTTTTTAACTTGATCAAGGATAGTTTGATTTCGCGCAATAATAGTTAGATTTGCCCCTAAACTTGCTAATAATTGAGCCGTTGCTTTCCCAATTCCACTGGAACCGCCAGTAATAATAATATTTTTTTGATTAAAATTCATATTATTGGGTGTTGACGGAATAAATGGGAATGTTCCGGGTTATATAATTTAGATCTTAAAGTTGAAGTGTGGGGAGTTTTTTCTAAGGCAGGACTAATCACATAAAGAGTGGTTCTAATTAAGTTTTCTTCCTGGGTCACCTGTGCCATTTTTTCCAAGGGAACTACCCGGATTTTCTCATCTGGCCATCCCAAACGATAACAAATAGCAATCGGCATTTCTGCGGGATAATATTTGATTAATTTTTGTTGGGTTTCTTCCACATAACGGGCACTCAAATATAAACATAAACTGGCTTTATGGGCTGCTAAACTTTCTAATTCTTCCTCCGCAGGAACACCTGTAGCTTTCCCACTCACCCGAGTTAAAATAATCGTTTGGACTAATTCAGGAACCGTTAATTCTATTTTTAATTTAGCGGCTGCATCTTGAAAAGCACTAATTCCAGGGACAATTTCAAACTCAATGTCTGCCTCCATTAGCTGTTGCATTTGTTCATAAATTGCCCCATATAAACTAGGATCACCCGAATGTAATCGAACCACAGAAAGCCCTTGACGGACTCGTTGAATCATCAAAGGAACAATTTCTTCTAAGGTCTTATCGGAGGTTTTAACTAATTCTGCATCCGCCCGCACCCCGGTTAAAATTTGTTCAGGAACCAGAGAATCGGCAAATACAATCACATCCGCCGAGGTCAATAATCTTTGAGCTTTCACAGTTAATAATTCAGGATCGCCTGGGCCTGCTCCCACAATATAAACCGCAGCTTTGAGTAATCCGATATCTGGTTCCATAAGATTCTAATTTCCTAAAATTGACGCTGGATTTCTATTTTTTCCGGATCTCCACTAACCGACCGAGAAGACAAGAACGGTAGATGCACCCTGGTTGAAGCCCTGGCTATTGAGTCTAGGGCTTTTTTATTCGGATTCCGAGGGATGGGATTTCTGCACAATATCGGGTAAGGTTCGCTTCAATCCATACAACCAAATTAAACCGAATAACCCTAACATCATCCCCATTAAACTGACCAGTTGAGCCATTCTTAAAGACCCTAACATTAAACTATCCGTGCGTAATCCTTCGATCCAAATTCGACCCAAACCATAGGTTAATAAATAGACCAAGAATATTGTCCCGGGTTTGGAAGGATGTTTGCCTTTTAAACCTTTTAAGAATAAGGTGATTAGTAGGGCAAATATAGTTAAATTCCACAGGGATTCATACAAAAAAGTCGGGTGAAAATATTCGTAGGATTCAAAACCATAAAGGCGGCGTTCCGGGGGAATATAAAGTTTCCAAGGTAAATCCGTTGGACTACCAAAGGCTTCAGAATTAAAAAAGTTACCCCATCTACCAATGGCTTGACCTAAAATCAAAGAAGGGGCGACGATATCGGCTAATTGCCAAAAGGGAATTTGTTTAATTTTAGCAAACAGTAAAGTTGCTATTAATCCCCCTATAATTGCTCCATGAATGGCAATTCCTCCCTTCCAAATTGCCATAATATTGCCAGGATTATTAGCATAACTTTCCCATTGAAATGCCACATAATATAGTCTAGCAAAAGGAATCGCTCCCACGATTAACCAAATTGCCAAATCTCCGATGAGTTCAGAATCAATTTGCCGACGACTGGCAAGATACCCTGATAAGGATACTCCAATCAATACCGCCGAGGCAATTAACAAGCCGTACCACCGAATTGATAACGGCCCAATTTCAAATATAATGGGGCCGGGGGAGGTAAATTGAAATGCTAGAAATAAGTAATTTGTATCCATAATAGCTGATTTTGAGCCAAGCCATTGTATCATCCCGTGGGGATCAAAGCTCTGGTTTAATTTTTTTTTCAGAAAAAAGTTGATCAAAATATTGAATCAAAGGAATCTGAAGATATTTTAATCAGGAAAATGGGTACAATAGGATTTGCTATGCTTTCTGTCAATTTTCAACTCTTTAGATGAGATCGAATCAATCATTTTTATGATTTGAGGATAGGGATTTTCCCTAAAACTGTGAATGTTAATTTGTTTTAATTCTGAGTTACTCCTATGTCTTCCTCCAATTTACCCCCCAATTCATCGGATTTAAAATCAGGATTAGCTGCTTTAAAATGCAAAGATTATCAACAAGCGATCGGTTTTTTAGAACCTATTGCCCAATCTCAGGATTCTGGTCAATATAAGGCAAAAATGGGGTTAGTGATTGCTTATGAACACACAGGAAATACTAAGTTAGCGATTAATTTGTGTCAAAGTTTAACTCAATCTCCCCAGGACAGTGTTAAAAATTGGGCTGGGGATTATTTAAAAAAATTATTAAAACGTTATCCCCCAAAACCCCAGAGTTTAAAACAACTTGAATCTCAAAATATTAATCCTAATCTTGACAATAAATCTTCAGAATTACCGCCTTTTACAGAAACGGGTTTTATTCCTTTAAGTCCTAATTTACAACCTGTAAAATCTAAGTCTAGTCTCCCCAAAATCCCTAAACTTTCTACCCCATCACCCTCGGAAAAATCCCCGAATCCTTCTTTATCTCAACCCCCACCTTTAAATCTCAAAAAAACTGAAAAAATCCCCCCCAATTCTCCGGCAAAAATTCCCGATGCTCCGGTTAACTCCAAACCAGAAATTATTCAACCTCCTCCTCCTAGGGTTGAAGATTGGCAATGGCGACAAGCAGGGCGAGCTACGAATTGGAAACCCCTTAAATCTTTACAATCAAGTCCGTTTAAACTGGAACAATTATTAATGGCGGTGGGTTTAATTTGGTTTATTCCGATAGTTTTTGCCTTTATTAATCATAATTTAAATCAAATTTGGATTTGGCAACCGATTTTAAATTCTTGGCGAGAATTATCCCGTCAACCTTGGCAAATTATTCTGATTATTCTATTTATATTTGCTATCGGTTGGATTTGGCAAACTGCCCGATTTTTTGGGGAACTTTCCCTGACTATTTTAGCCTTGCTTTGGTTAGCTCCTCGTTTACTAGAGGGGTTGATGAAACTGACGAATAATAGTTTATCTTGGCTGCCTATTTTCCAACCTATTCCTTTATTTTATCAGAATCCAACGAATGGTGTTTATCTCACCCTATTGATTTTATTTATATTCTCTCCTTGGTTATGGGATAAACTTCTGCAACTGAGTTATGGATTAAAACCCTTACCTTTAATAACATTATTTAACCAAAGTCAAGAAACTAATAAACTGTTAAGAAATTATTGCCAAAATAAAAAGTTTAAACTGCCGGAAATCAAACTATTACCGATTGATCATCCGGTGATTTTCTCCTATGGAAGTTTACGACGATTTGCTAGAATAGTTGTTAGTCAAGGATTATTAGATCAATTAACAGAAGATGAAATCGCTGTAATTTTTGCTCGGGAAATTGCCACTATTGGGGAATGGGATTTCGCGGTAATGTCTTTTGCCACCCTGGTCAGTCAAATTCCCTATTTAATTTATTGGTATTTAGCCGAATTAACGGAAAAATTACCCGATCTTAATTTTCCAATTCCTTCTAGTATTCGAGGCATTTTACATCAAATATTAAGCACGCTCTCTCTTTTAATTTGTCCTTTGTGTTATGGACTATATAAGCTGTTAAGATTCCCCTCTTTGTATTTATCCCGTCGTCGGGTTTATTATAGCGATCGCATCGCTTGTAACCTCACCGGAAATCCGAATGCTTTAAGTCGCGCCCTACTTAAAATTACGATAAAATTATCCCAAACCATTAAAAACCAGGGAAAAACTGATTTTATCTTAGAATCTTTTGACAGATTAATTCCGATTCATTATCAACAGGCTTTAACCATGGGTAGTTTAACGCCTTACACATCAATAGATGCTTTATTAACCTGGGATTTAACGAATTCTTATACCCCTGAATTAACCTTAAATCAATCCCATCCCTTAATCGGAGAACGCTTAAAAATTCTGGGTTTTTATGCCAATTATTGGAAGTTAGAACCAGAATTGGATCTATCCCATCTGACCCCGGTAAAACCGCCCCCATTAATCGCCCAGAATTCCCCTTTATTATTACAAGGAGCGCCGTTTTTTGGGATTCCTGGGGGGATGATCATGGGAGGAGTTATTTGGTTAATGGGGGGAGTTTGTTCAGCATTAGGACTCTGGCAACTAGAATGGTTCTGGGGAGACTATTGGATTATGACAGCTTCAATTGTTATGGGCTGTAGTTTAGGAATTTTGGTCAGAATTAATCCCTTTTTTCCTGAAATCAAACCCAATAATCTCCTAAATGAACCTAATTTATCAGATTTGATCACCAATCCTAAAACTATTCCCGTCGATAGTCAACCAATTTCTTTAACGGGTGAACTTTTAGGTCGCACTGGATTTAGAAATACCTTTGCTCAAGAGTTAATTCTACAAACCTCCAGCGGCACCGTCAAACTACATTATCTCCCCGAAAAAACTCCCCTAACTAATTTTTTGCCTCGAATTCGTCACCCCCAGGAGTTCATCACTCAAACCATTAAAGTGACGGGATGGTGGCGACGGGGGGCGACACCTTGGATTGATGTGGACACCTTAGAAACCTCCGATCGGGCGACGGTCTTACGCGGCGGACACCCCCTGGGATCTGGGATTCTGGCGATGGTTTTGGCCTTATGGGGGGCTTATCTGGCTTCTCAAGGCGGCTGGTAAACAGAAATTGATCAAAAAAGATTGCTTTTTCTGACCCGTTAGTGTTAGATTCTTTAACCAGAGATTCAAAATAACCCGATCCCTTTTTGGAGCTAGTTATTTGGATCACTCCGTTGATGGATTTGGGAAACTTTGCCAAATTAAATACAAAAATCTTGGCAAAACCCTAGAACTATGTTCCAGGCTGTGCTATCTTAGAGATTGGCTCAAAACGATCCGGTACTGGAAAACCCCTAGCAAAGGTTCTAGGTTCCACTCAATAGCCTGACTGATACGAGGCGAAGCAGCAACTTAAAGGAATGATCAAATTTTTGTTGAATGCTGTAATCAACTATTGGCACTCTAAAGACGGGAAGTTGACATCCGGTGAGTTGACTTTAGATAGTCTTAGCTATAGGAAGTTCAATTTATTTTTGAATACAGAGATAACAAAACTCTATAGCATCAAGTTTTGACAGATGGCAAAAAGTTTACAAGACAACCGAGCAAATCCGCTTTCTCTACATGATCAGTTCAATAGGGAGAGAATGACAGGACTTTATCTTAATTTTAAGATGGAGTCGGTTGTTGAGTTTAATTTAACTGACCCAAGTGCTAATAGCCTAGGGTTGATCCTCAATTTGTGTTTTTAAACAACACAAGTTGGGGATGATTTTGTTTACTTATTTTTCATTTAACTTGGAGGTTCTACTTATGTCCGTTCGTCTTTATATTGGTAATCTTCCCAAAGAATTAGAACGCAAAGAATTACAAGATGTCTTTGCAGAAGAAGGAGATACGGTTTCTGCTAAGGTAATTACCGATCGCAAAACTGGTAAATGTCGCGGTTTTGGATTTGTCACCGTGCAGACCGATGAAGTCGCGGATCAAATTGTTGAAAAATATAATGGGGTAATGTTTAGAGAAAATGCTTTAAAAATAGAAAAAGCATTACCTCGGAAAAAAGGCAAAGGAGACGGTGTGGGCGAGGGCGAAAATGGTGGGGAAGATGATCAACCCCAACAACAGCAACAACCTGTTCCACAGCCCATTAAAGCCTCGGGGAATATGCCTAAAAGTGGTGGAAGTGGCAAAAGTCGGAATAAAAAATCTAAGCATTCCTCCGGCGGTCAAACTTCCCCATCGAGAACCAGTGGTGATGATTCCTTCCAACCCGATCCGCGTTGGGCTAACGAGTTAGAAAAACTCAAACAAATCTTAGCCGCCCAAGCTGCCAACCCTTAATTGTATTGGCTTTGTGTAAATTACCCACACTTCTTTTTAAGTTAGTGTGGGTTTTTAGTCGGAATCAAAATCAGAATTGCTCTTATTTTTGAGGGTATTCAATTATTATATGTATAGTCATATTAGCTTTGGGGAAGTATGTCATAATATATCATCTATAATATTAGATAATAGCAAGCGATCGCAAACCTTTACGGTCCAGCTATCAACTCCCACGCACCAAAACGCCAATATTATAATAATTCTAATCCTTGTTCCTCTAAAGCTACTTTAACTGGATTAGGGCAAAAGTCCCTAGCTGAAATCACGATTTAAAAATCTTAGCGATGCTCTGATACACCTCGAACATAGTATGATCAGAAAACGCTACCACAGATAAACCTAAAAAATTTCTGCTATCAAGCAGCTTGTTTACTTCTGCTACAAAATACAGAGGTTTGTTTTAATGTGTTCCTCAACAGAGTTTAGAACGTTTAAGGATTTTAAACTTCTGTAAAAATTGCTGTATCATTCGTTACTAATTAGAGGAAAATTCATGAATTCCGAATTTCCGAAATCCAACGTTAAAGACTTACAAAGCGATGTAATTGAGTTGTTAAAAGATATTGATGCTTTGATGAGTCGTGCGAGTTGTGCCTTAACTTCTGATTCTATGGGTGAAAAGTATGGAGAGTTTCAGAAAGAAGTTAATCAAGCGATCGAAAATGTGACAAAACTACAATTAAGAATGGCGGTTGTTGCACCGATGAAAGCTGGTAAATCTACCATTACAAATGCTGTTGTTGGTCAAGATATTTTACCGAGTCGTAATGCTGCGATGACGACTCTACCGACGGAAATTGTTTTAAATTCGCAGTTAACACAACCCACCCTAACTTTAAGTCCTAAGATTTTATCGGTATTCCAAGAAACCTTTTTAACCCTCCAGCAAATAATACAGGAATTAGGGCCAGAAGGAATGCAGAAGAAGATAGAGCAGTACCCCCATTTAACGGAATTATCTCAAAGTATTGAAGCCGGAATTTGGGAAATTCTGATTACTCCTAAAATATCGGGACGTGACAATATTGTTAAAGCTTTGACAGGTCTAAATGATATTGTGCGTTTATGTAGTTTAATTGCTCCTAATAGCGATCCCTTAAGAAAACTGGTTGATGTCCCTTGTATTGAAACTCCGTTTTGGCGTTCAAAAAATAGCGAAAACTCAGAACAATTAGGCAATCTTGTAATTATTGATACGCCGGGGCCAAATGAAGCGGGAGAAAACCTTAAATTAAGGGGAGTTGTAGAAGAAGAACTGCGTAAAAGTTCGATTGTATTAATTGTTCTTGATTTCACCCAGTTAAAAACTGATGCGGCGGAAAAAGTCAAAAAAGATGTGCAGAAAGTGATTGATTTACGCGGTAAAGAAAACCTCTATGTTTTAATTAATAAAGTTGATCAACGTCGAGATGGGGATATGACCCCAGAACAGGTTCGGAAGTTTGTATCGGCTGAATTTGGCATTGGGTCGGTGGAAGACAAGGATCGAGTCTTTGAAATTGCGGCTCGGCGTGCGTTTGTTGCTGCCAGTTTTATTCAAGAATTGGAACAAAAACAAGATTTAGAACTGATACCGATACTAACAAAAAATGCTTTAGCACAAGAAGTTTATGGGATTGATTGGGAAGACGATCTTGAGAATGCAACAATCGAAGAATTATCTAAAAAGGCACAACGATTATGGAAAAAATCGGGTTTTGATCCATTTTTAGAACAAGCAATTAAGGCATTGGTAGATCGCGCCGCACCTCGATGTATGAATTCAGCTTTAACACTGATTAAAAATCGCCTTGTAGAACTTAGGGATGATATGAGTCTTCGTAACAATGCGATCGCTCATGATCGACAAGAGCTACAACGGGAAGTTAAGGCTTTAGAGTCTGATCTTCAGAGTCTTGAAAATTGCCGTAGCCGTTTACAACAGGTAGATTCAGTCAAAGTTCAACTAAATCAAAGGCTTCAAGAAATTCTTGAAGATCTTAAAAAAAAGGCTAGAGTTAGCTTAGAAAATTATTTTGAACAAGAAGAATTCGAGAGAGGCGATAGCATTAGAAAATTGGATATAAAAGCTAGAGAATGGTTACTCAAACCGATTACTGATTCAGATTTTTTTCCTGAGTGGATTTCTCGGCAAATTAAGTCAACAGTGGAATTCAAGAGTACAGGAATATTTGAATGTAAAACTGAAGCTGAAGCTGAACAGTTGGCAAATTCAGCCATTAGCTCTGCTAAAGAACGAGCCGATACCTTACTAGCAGGGGTTCGTCAAGAAGTTAACGATGAAGTTGAGAAAGCACGAACCAGCTTAACCCAATTCTTAGAAAAGGAAACAACACCGATTGTTGAACGAGCGCGTCAGCGACTTAATCAAGCATTCAACGTTAATTTATCCCTACCAAAAATCTCTTTAGATAATGATGGGGTTAAGTTAGTTGAGCCTCGTGTTAAAGCTTCAACTCGTGAAATTGATCAGGGTTATGAACAAAAAACTATTAAGAAACGTTCTTTCTGGCATTGGCTTTGGCTGATTGAATATGATGAAACTATCAGAGTTAAAAAGCCACTTAAAAAAGAAGATTACTATACTGTTTCTCTGAAGGATCTGATCATTGAGATAAACCAATCCATAGAAGCCGGAATTAATAAGATTAATCAAGGTATTAATAAGTATCTTGATGAAGACTTTAAGGAACGATTTGATCAATATTTTGACGCTCTTGAAGCCTATCTTGGTAATTACAAAGATAGCCTACAACAAGCACAAGCTGATCAAAACTTGACTTTAGAAAAGCAGGAAGAATTAAAAGCAAATCTGGAATCTTTACTAGGAGAAGCCAAGAAATATATTGAGAAAGTAGACGAATCTCTTGACCGCACAAACCAGTTAAAATTTTAAATCAAATCAGAGGATTTCCAGTGAATACGAATAGCCTCAATCTTCAAACTCGAACCTTACAGAAAAAAGTTGTTTCTCTGTTAGGGAAAATCAGCTTATTGATGGATGAAGCCAGCCGTTTAACGGGTGATCATGAAACTGTATTAAAATATGAAAGATGCCATCAAGAAATCATTAAAGCTGCCCGGAATGTAGAAGAATTTAGGCTAAAAATGGCGATCGCAGCGCCGATGAAAACAGGTAAATCAACGATTATTAACGCTATTATCGGTCAACCGTTGTTACCAAGTCGGAATGCTGCGATGACCACTTTACCGACTGAAATATTACTCAATGCTCAACTGAGTGAACCCGTTTTAACCCTGAGTCCTAAAACCCTATCTATTCTCGAAAAAACTCAAGAAAAATTACAGCAAAAAATCCAAATCTTAGCGGAGGAAACCCTAGAGGAAAAAATATCAAGTTATCCCCATTTAGCAACATTAGTTAAACGGATTTCTACACCCTATAAATGGCATCTTTCCGAAAAAGTTTTAGGGTGTAAAGCGATTAATGAAACTCTAACGGATCTGAATGATTTGATCCGTCTTTGTGCTCTCATTTTACCCGAAACTGATCCCTTACCCACTTTAACAGAATTTCCCCATATTGAAACACCATTTTGGGGTTCAAAACAACAAGGAATTGGTAATTTATTAATCGTTGATACTCCTGGGCCAAATGAAGCCGGAGAACATCAATTAACAGAAGTGGTTAATCAACAATTAGAGAATAGTTTAATTGTGTTAATGATTTTAGATTTTACTCAACTCAAAACCGAAGCCGCCGAACAAGTTAAACAAGATGTTAAGAAAGTTATAGAAGTTAGGGGAAATGAGAATTTATATATTTTAATTAATAAAGTTGATCAACGAAGATCAGGAGATCTCACCCCGGAACAATTACGCAAATTTGTATCGGCTGAATTTGGACTCAGTGAAGAAAATCATGATCAACAATTGTTTGAAATTTCAGCTAGACAAGGGTTTGTTGCTGCTCATTTTATCCAAGAAACTGAACAGGTTTCAGAAATTGCGATCGCTAATTTAGAGACAGTAATTCCTTTCGCCAAAGAAGTATTTGGCATCGACTGGGAAGAAGAACTTGAAGAAACAACCCTGGAAGAATTAAAAACTTTGTCACAAAAACTCTGGAAAAAGTCGGGGTTTCCGAAGTTTTTAGATACTGCTATTAGTGATCTGATTAAAAATGCAGTTTCTCTCTGTATTAAATCTGCACTTAAACTGAGTAAAAGCAGCCTAACAGAAGTTTTAAAAGATAGTTATTTTAAAAATAGCAATATTATCAAAACTGCGGATGAGTTAAGCTATCAAATTACTCAAGTTTATGAAGTTTTATCCGTGCTTAAAATTTGGCATAATTGTTTACAAGAAATTGATCAAATTGTCCCCGCTATTAATCAAGCGATCGCTCAGGATGTTCCTGAAATTAAATCTAAAGTTAAATCCCTATTTAAAGCCTATTTTTATGATCAAGAGTATGAACATTCTTCTAGGATGACAAAATTCTATACTCGGTTATTTTCAAATAGCAAAAATTATTCTAATCCTCTTAAATTTAGCCTTTGCAATTCTATCCATGATCAGTTTCAATTTAAACCAATAGGTAAAATCCAGTTTAAAACTGTTGAAGAAGCTCAAGGTTTTTCAAAATTATCGAAACGCTATATTAAACCTGAAATCAAAAATATTTTGGAAAACCAAGAGACAAAAGCTATTCAATATTTTATTGAAAATAGAAACTCTATCATTAACTTTTTAGATGAAAATACTCAACTCTTGAGTGCAAGATCCCGAAATTGGTTTAATGATAATATGATCAAAATTCTGGTCTTTCCCAAAATCCATTTACAAACGGCTAAAACTTTTAAATTGATTCAGCCAGGATCGATTAAAAAAGTTAAAATTAAAGGTAAAAAACCTAATTCATGGTATAATGAAATCTGGGATAATATCAATCAATCTCCCCCTATCAAATATGAAGTATCTTTTCAAAGTTTAGATCAAATTAATACTTTATCTATTGATTCTAGTATTGAACAGATGAAGCAAAAAACTAGCGAATATATAGAACAGAGGTTTAAAGCTCAAATCAATGGGTTGTTTAAATCTTTTGTTGATCACCTACTAGATAACCGTGTATAATTAGATAACTCAGGAGTTTAAGATTTTCATGTGTTTAATTATCTAAATTAAATGAATTTAAGAGTTAAGAGAGTCCTGAAGGACTCACTACGGGTTATTTTTGGTCGGGTAGGGCTAAACAATCCGTTGTTCCCCAACAGACATAAACGGGAGTATTGCTATCGGGTAAACTATCCCCGGTTTTGGGTTGCCGCACCATCACATTTTCCCCAGATAATAATTGCACCACATATTGAATATGGGTTCCCAAATACATAGAATTTAATAAACGACCTTCAAAACAATTTACCGCGCCACCCACGGGATAAAAACTCAAAGTCACTTTCTCAGGACGCACACTGACTACCGCCGATGCACCTGTTCTCAAATCCTGTTGGGGGAGTTGAATACCCGGAATTTCAATCTGTTGAATTTCCATACTTAATCCCGTTTCTGTAACGATAAATAAACGGGCAGAATCGACACTTTCCACCGTTCCCCGAAACAGGTTGGTATCCCCAATAAAATCGGCGACAAAAGGCGTTTGAGGATATTCATAAATCTCGTTAGGACTGCCAATTTGTTCAATTCTGCCATCGTGCATCACCGCAATTCGATCAGACAGACTCATGGCTTCTTCTTGGTCGTGGGTGACCATAATAAACGTTAAACCCAAATTCCGATGGAGGTTGGAGAGTTCCACCTGCATTTGTTTCCGCAGTTTTAAATCCAAAGCCCCTAAAGGTTCATCTAATAATAATACCGCCGGACGATTGACTAAGGCCCTGGCTAAAGCCACCCGTTGCTGTTGACCCCCGGACATCTGAGAGGGATAACGATTAGCAAAGGATTCCATTTTGACTAAAGTTAATGCTTCCCGAACTTTCTCCTCAACTTCCGCCTTACTTTTGCGTTTGAGCCGCAGTCCAAAGGCAATATTTTCCCAAACCGTCAAATGGTTAAACAGGGCATAACTTTGAAATACCGTATTCACCGGACGCAGATAGGCGGGAGTTTGGGTCACGGACTGACCCCGAATTAAGACTTCTCCGGCCGAAGGCATTTCAAACCCGGCTATCAGTCGCAGTGTTGTTGTTTTACCGCAACCCGATGGCCCCAAAATACTAAAAAATTCTCCTCGCTGAATATCGAGGTCTACTCCTCGAACCGCCGTTTCTCCATTAAAGACTTTGAACACTTTACGAAGTTCGACGTCGAGCTTCGTTTGCGCCCCAATAGCACCTTGATTCTGCGTAGCCGCTTGCAGCATAGTGTTACGTTCGGAGATTTACCCTGAGTACAGCTTATCTGATCAATAGTCCTACTGACAAGATGATAGCCTAGGGAAGTCCAGATTGCACTTTGGAGCATGAGACGACCGATTCCGGTGTACAATATCGAGCGCGAAAGTACAGCAATTAAAGGGCTAACTTGGTGTGAGGAGTTAAACGAATGAATTGGCAAAAAGATCCCCTGTCCGTCCTGCAAGATACCAGTCGAACCTTTTATATCCCCATTAGTCGTTTACCTCCTTTGCTCCAAGAAGCCGTGGCGTCTGCCTATTTGTGTATGCGGGCGATTGATGAAGTTGAAGATCATCCCGGTTTGGATAATGCCACAAAAGCCCGATTGCTGCATAGGATCAGCCAAAATTTTCAAGCGGCGGTGTGTCGAGAAACCATTGCAGATGATTGGTTTGCGGAATTTTCCGATACGGAAACCTTGGAAGAAGTGACCCTACGGGTGGGAGAATGGGCCAAATTAGCCCCGGAACGGATTGGCCCTCGGATTTGGGATGCTACGGCGGCCATGGCTGACCGGATGGCGTTTTGGGCCGAACGCAATTGGCGGATTGAAACCGAAGCGGAGTTAGATCAATATACCTTCGGTGTGGCGGGGGCTGTGGGGCTGTTGTTGTCGGATTTGTGGGCTTGGTATGATGGTACACAAACCCACCGAGTTCACGCCATTGGGTTTGGTCGAGGGTTACAGGCGGTGAATATTTTGCGGAATTATAAAGATGATGGGAGTCGGGGGGTAGATTTCTTTCCCGAAGGTTGGACATCGGAACAAATGCACAGCTATGCCAAACGGAATTTAGCCTTAGCAGATGCCTACACCCAAGCCTTACCCTCTGGCCCAGCCTTGGATTTTTGCCGGATTCCCCTAGCTTTGGCCCATGCAACTTTAAATGTATTAGCAGAGGGTCAAGACAAACTAACTCGCAGTGCGGTTGTGGAATTAATTGAACAGGTTTGTGGCGGTAAATAATAGGAGTTTGTTGTTGCGCGTTGTTGCGCGTTGTTGCGCTTTAGCGCTAAAAGTTGTTGCGCGTTGTTGCGCTTGGGGGCTAAGAGTAAGGGCTAAAGCCCAACAACGAACGAACTTTTTTATAATAATAGGAAAAAATGGCTGAATTTTTGGGAACTGGGGGAACAATTGTGGCGATCGCCACGGCTATTGTACCGCAACAGGGAAGTGTGGGAATTGTGCGGATGTCGGGGGGTGAAGCTCAATCGATTGCTCAACAGTTGTTTGATCCTCCCGGGCGGCAAACTTGGGAAAGTCACCGAATTTTATATGGGTATATTCGCCATCCCCAAACAAAAAAAACCATTGATGAAGTGTTGTTATTATTAATGTTATCTCCCCGTTCCTATACCCGGGAAGATGTGGTAGAGTTTCACTGTCATGGGGGGATAATTGCGGTTCAACAAGTGCTGCAATTGTGTATAGAATTAGGGGCAAGATTAGCACAACCCGGAGAATTTACCCTGCGAGCTTTTTTAAATGGCAGATTAGATTTAACCCAAGCCGAAAGTGTGGCGGAATTAGTCGGATCTCAATCCATTGCAGCCGCACAAACAGCTTTAGCAGGATTACAAGGAAAATTAGCCCATCCGATTCGAGAATTACGGGCAACCTGTTTAGATATTTTAGCTGAAATTGAAGCCAGAGTGGATTTTGAGGAAGATTTACCACCGTTAAATGAGTCAGAAATTATCGCCCAAATTCATCAAGTTTTAGCAGAATTATCGCAATTCTTAGCAACGGCGGACACGGGAGAACTATTAAGAACGGGGTTAAAAGTTGCGATTGTTGGTCGTCCAAATGTGGGAAAATCGAGTTTATTGAATGCTTGGAGTCGGAGCGATCGCGCCATTGTTACGGACTTACCAGGAACCACTCGGGATGTGGTAGAATCGCAATTAGTTGTGGGAGGAATCCCGATTCAAGTATTAGATACGGCGGGAATTCGTCACTCAGAGGATCAGGTGGAAAAAATTGGTATTGAGCGATCGCATCAAGCCGCTCAATCTGCCGATTTGGTGTTATTAACCTTAGATGCCGTCGTGGGTTTAACGGAAGCAGATTTAGAGATTTATCAACAGATAAAACATCGTCATTTTATTGTTATCATTAATAAAATTGATCAGGTTAATTCAGAAAAATTAGAGGATTTAAAACAAACCATAATTCAAACTTTAAATATAGAAAATATGGCGATCGTTCAAATGGCTGCTGCTTTAAATCAAGGTATTCCAGAGTTGGAAATAGCGATATTAAATTCAGTTTACGCAGGGAATATTGAAGCTGCTAATTTAGAGTTTGCGATTAACCAACGTCAAGCCGCCGCCTTAACCCGTGCTAAATTGTGTTTAGAACAGGTGGAAACAACCATTAATGATCAACTTCCCTTTGATTTCTGGACAATTGATCTCCGAGGTGGAATTCAGGCGTTAGGGGAAGTCACGGGAGAAGAAGTTACAGAATCGGTTTTAGATCGAATTTTTAGCCGTTTTTGTATTGGGAAATAATCTTAATTTGAATGAAGTACAGTTTCTAGGGATAAAAACCCCGTTTCTTTGAGAAACCGGGTTTTTGAGTGTACCCAATTTTAACGCATAATGCTATATGCTACTTAACAATGCTTTTAGAAACCTTTGACCAGACTGTTCTAAATCATCTTCTAAAGAAAAGGTAAGACTCTGTAAATAGATACAACTATTAGGAAATAAACCATTTAGAGGTTGATTTAAAGGTTTGGGATAAACTAAAATAGCATTTTGACTCTTTTTTAAAGTAGCATAGGCGATCGCTTGATAAATGTCTGAGTTTGATGGTTTGGAATCAGGAATTTTATATTTAGTATCGAGAATAAAGATAACTTGCTTTGTATTTTTATCATAAATAACTAAATCAATCTTAGATTCTATAATTTTACAAAAATCAATATTTTCTTGAGATTTAATTTCCAAATTAGCGGGAAGATGAAACTTTAACCAAGCATAAACAAAGCGTTCATAGAGTATATCAGTTCTAACTAAAAAAGGAAACATCTGATAATTTCCGACTTGATGTGCTACCCCACAATAATCTAAGAAAAATCGACATAAACTGTGTAAAGTCTGATAATCTTGATTCAATCTATTATAGGATCTATGAATACAATCATCGCCCTTAAATGGTCGTTGAGTTGCTAAACCTTGTAATGTATGATAGGCTTTTCTAACAGTTGTTGATAGCTGTTCTGAACATAACCCACTGCGACCAATAATATATAATGTCCAGAGCAAGATTTGATTATCTTCAATATCAGCCGTATACTGATTATATTCACAATTGAGTTTAACTGTCCCAGGATGTTTAAATTGATATTGAAAATCAACTTTTCCCCGAACATAGGGTAAAAGTTCAGTATTTTTAAGATAAGTTCGATAAAATCCTTTGCGACTTTGATTTAATATTTTTTGTGTTAAAATATCAGCTAGTCTATTATAAAATTCTGGGATAGTTTCACAATGAACAGATCCGTCTAGGAGTTGAAAACTTCTGAGATCATAAGTATATTCCAACATCCTAAATAAATTAGCAATAGGAACTTTAGGTTTTAGTAAAATCTGAATATCAGGAGTTAAGGGAATGAAACCCACATAACTTTTAGCAGTGAGTTTATATTGTTTCTGGGTTTTCGGGGATGGATATTCAATATCAATATATTTAGAATAATTATGGTAAATCAGATCTGCGATCGCTTCTTCTAATTCCTCTAGTTTAAACAATTTAGATTGATGTTCTATCAGTTCAATTATTTTCATCAGCATTTAAACCCAGTTTAATTTTAACTTTATCCCAACGAAATTCCTCTATTTTATCTTGTGCATTATAAAAATATTCTTCTAAATAGGGTTCGATTTCCATTTCCCAGATATCTTGAAGATTATCCTCAATATTCCGTATCATAAAGAAGGATATCCCCATTTCATAATTCGGATCATTAATCATTTTATTGATGTCTTGAAGAACTTGAATTAATTGATCTATCGAAAAGTTAATTTCCTCGTCTTCATGATAACGTTTTAAAATATTATAATTTGGAGCAATTTTAATAAAAGCAAAACGACGACGCAACGCATGATCAACTAACGCAATAGAACGATCTGCGGTGTTCATTGTTCCAATAATTCTAACATTTTCAGGAATCTTAAAGGGTTGATGACTACCCGCTAAATTAATTTCTTGATCTCGATATTCTAATAAATACATTAATTCCCCAAACACATTTGATAAATTTGCTCGATTAATTTCATCAATAATCAAAACACAAACATCATCATAAGATTCGGCTTTTTTACAAAATTCTAAAAATCGACCAGGGACAAGATCATAAGTTAATTGTCCGTTTTCAGTCCGAGGACGTATTCCTTGAATAAAATCTTCATAACTATAGGAAGGATGAAATTGAATGATTTCTGAAAAACCATCTCTACCTCTAGTGAAATGTTCAGCTAATTTTTTTGCAATAAAGGTTTTTCCGGTTCCCGGTGGCCCTTGTAAAATAATTTGTCCTTTTCGGTTAATACTGTTTATCCATCTGAGAAGTTCAGTTTCATCAATTCCTATGTCTTTAGAACATTTTTTAGGCCCATAAAAAAAATTATAATTTTGATAATTTAAGTAAGGTTCAATAATAGATATCAAATCATCTAAGTTTGCTAAAATTAATAAAGGTAAAAACAGAATCAAGATGCGCCTAACTTTATCAATTAACCTATCATCATGAAAATTTAAAACTTCTTTCTTTTTAATTTCCTTGAAAACTCGAATATCTTCATTATCAGAAACATTTTTTTCAGTTAAGTCCTTTAATAAATCTCTAAAATCATAATAGATTTTTAGAAATTGTTTTGGTTTGCAGATAGCATTAGAGAAATTGACTTTGAAAAAAAAGTCTTCTAATTGCTCAAACTTAATGAAACTCTCTTTCACCTCTGAATCTAATAATTTTTTACAATTATTAATTAAACGTTCTTTATCATCACTTTGATTATTAACAACAAAGTTAATAGTAATTCCAGCAGGGTTAAATCTAATTTGAATATAACCATAATCATTATAATTTTCTAAATCAGATTTTTCAGGATGTGAAAAAAACAAAATGCAATTGTAGCTGGCGATATTATAATCATATAAATATGATATATCAAATATTTCATCTAATTTTAAACTGGATATAAAATTTTTGAAAGGCTTCTTAACATGATGTTCAACATTATATTGAGTTGTTGTACAATAATTTTCTTGAACTCCTAGTAATCCCACCCAGTCAAAACTTTTAGAAGAAAAGAAATTATTCCCTTTATTTGTATCAAGCATTTGTTTATTTATATTTTAAATATACTGTTTTTAATAATTTACACCAGTTCTGTCAACAATCGTTCTAAAAGCCTTGAAATAAATTTCAGGCTTAAAGCTAAAACCCATTAAAACGGGTTGAGGAATATCGGAGTTTTGTCATCTTTAGATGAATTCCGCTTTTAGCCCGAACTTTAGTTCAGGGTATAGCCTTATTATATTAACTCTGAAATTGCGATAACAACCAAGCACTAACTTTCCCATGATTTGTTTGACGACTACGACGAAATGCTTCCTCTAATATCCCCATTTGTAACCCAGGTAAAACTTGAGATTCTTTAATTCTATAACTCCCTTGATTTTCAACTTTAAACGCAATTACCTTAACCGCTTGAACATCAATAATCCAATATTCTTGTACCCCTAAAGATTCATAAAGTAACCGTTTTTCTCCTTGATCATCTGCTAATGAAGAATAAGCAACCTCTATCACTAAATCAGGCGCGGGAAACTGATCTAAATCAATAATTGTGGTTTCCCAAGGAATGATTTCTGCATTGTCAGCAATATAAAAAGAAGCATCGGGTTGGGCTTCGTCAAACCCTGTTTTCCGGTAGGTGCAGTTATCATGGCCATCTAAATCAATGCCCCGCAGACTGGCAAATAAACCGACAGCCAAACAAATAATAAAGTGATCACGAGAATGGGGATTTCCTAGGGGTGACATTTCTAACCTCATGCGTCCATTAAAATAATAACCTCTGGCGTTAGAATAGATGGGATCATCTAATGCAGCCAAGTATTCATCCCAAGTTGCTGTTACCCAGGTATCGGTCGGGAGTAGAGTTTGAATAGGACTCATAACGGTATCATTGATGAGCGATCGCTTTTATTTTAACAAATTCAAACCTAACTTACCAAGTGCTGTTAAATATTTTTTTTCACCCCGGCTCAGGGAGTTTATAATAATAAAATGTTACTCGATTTTAGTTTAATTAGATGGTATTATACAATAAATATCAATAACAAAAAGCCCAAGGATAACCGAGGGGCTTTCAACCCATTTTTTTTGTGAACTAGGAGGATTATTATTTATGGAACAGACTCACGAAACCTTAAAACAACAATTGAGTGTCCTATCCCAACGCTATCCCGATTTAGGCAACCGTCTGGCCGAAACTGCACAGAAACTCAAAACCGCAGGAATTCCACCGACAAAAACCTTAGTAGATGAACTGATAGCTTACTCTCAAGACTTTAGTAATATACAACAAAAACTGCTTACTCAAGGACAACCAACGGCTAGTCAAGCCACCTCCGTACAAGAGTTAGAGACTTTATTGCTAAATCTAACACCCGCTCCGGCTCATCAAAAAACTCACCAACAAGCCTTACAAATTTTAGAGCGAGTTCTCTCCCTAACCCACCACGAACAAAAAGATTTTCCCCCCTTACAAACAGCCCAAAATCAAGCCCGGGAATTGCAAACTGCGATTTCTCAATCAACCAATCAACTGCATTCTGGGGCGGAAGCCTTAGCTACAGGAAATCATCCCTTGGTGGCTTTAGTTAATTTAGTCGAAAAACAAGAAAGTTTAGACGATAATCAATGGGCAATTTTAGAAGAAAAAATTACTGCTGCTTTTGGTAAATCTTTAGGTGTGGCAATTTCTCGGGGGAAAATTAATTTTACTATTCCAGTCCCTGCCCCATCTGCGGTTGCTACTCCAAAACCAGCCATTCCTGATATTGTAATTTTAGATGAACCTCAAGGATCAAGAAGTCCTGAACTGATTATTGTTCCAAGTATTGATGTCACTAAATTACCGCCAACCCTTGAGGGTAAAAATATCTTTTTTGGTAATGCGCCCCTGGCTGGGAAAACTCAAGAAAAAGCGACACTTTCTAATATTAACTTAAAGGTTTTAGTCCATTTACAAGGATTAGGCGATCGCACTTTTGCCGCTAGGGAATACGCCGGAACTCGGGGACAGGGACGACGGTTAGAAGCCTTTCAAATTAATATCGATCCCGCTATTGAAGGTTTAAGTCTGCGCTATATGGCTCATATCGCAGCTATTGGGGACACGCCTTTCACTCCCGAAGGTCAACTGTTGGGAGAGCGGGGCAAAAACCGACAAATCGAAGGATTAGCCATTGAACTCATTGGCCCCCAATCCCCTAACTACAGTGTTTTTTATACCGCCCATATCCAAAATAAAGGAGATGTTCCCGTCTGCACCAACGGCCAATACTGCGGCACTAAGGGTCAAGGGTTAAGAATTGAAGGGATTAAAATTTGGATTGAAGCTAAATAGAAGGCAATAAATGGGCAATAGGGAAATGCTAGGAGTCATCCGATCCTTAATCTAAAATATAGAATATATAGCCGTCACCAGAGTGATTAGGACAAAAATATATCTAGCAAATTTTGCCTATTGCCTATTGCCTATTTACGTTTTTTCCGATTTTTCTTGCGAGATTCCTGCGCCTGTTTTCGTTTTGCTTTTGTTTTCTGATCGAGCTTACTAAGATTATAATTAGAAGTCGAACTTTCTTCTAAGATATCGATTCGATTAGGGAAACTTCTGAAATAGTTGTTTTCAGATTCTGGGCGAACTTCATCTTTTGATTTCAAACCGAATTCCACTTGTACATCCCACCAATCTCCTATGATAAAGGGTTCGACCCGATCAGTTGCAAAGGCCCGTTCAATCACCTTTGCAGATTCTACTGCTTTTAAATCTACTAAACCCCCGACTAACATTCCATTCAAATCTCGGTGTTGTTCGGTAAACTTACTTAACTGTTTCGTTAGAATAGCAACACATTGATCACGGAAATCTGGATAAGAATTACCGATTTTTTCCAGGGCGTCAATGGCGATCGCACGAGAGTAGATTTCTACATCAGAGTCACCTAAATGGGCTATAAGAAAGGGAATTGCGGCGGGCCCAATTAAACTATAAACCTGTGGTAATTCACCCATAACCCAATCATCATCAAAATGCAGAATTGGAGTTAACCCTTCAATCGCCGCTTCTGCTTTTAGTTGTGCCAGTGTTCGCCAAGCATGAACAGGAGCCCAGATGTCTAAACGGTCTGTTTCTTCCTCAATATCGAAAAAAGTTTCATCCGTTGCCATTCGGATCAATTCACTAATATGTTCTTCCCCAAAACCCAATTCTTCGACATAGTTAGGCCACTGACCCAAATTCATTTTATTACAGTCGCCATAGCTTAATAACTGACTGACTGGAGGTTTATAGGATTCAACACTCATAAGACAAGTTCAAAAGTTAATATAGCAATCCTACTCAATCGGTTGTAATCTCGGATAGGATTCAGACCCGGACAGTAGGTAATTCACAAATTACCCCTATTTTAGATTATTAGGGATTGCTAGGGTGTTAAGCATTTAAACCCTATATTTCAGCGAGCAAGGACGCTCCCCCTGCCTCCCCTGCCTCCCCTGCCTCCCCTGCCTCCCCTGCTCCCCTGCTACCCCTGAAGTGCCACAACTAAGACTAATAAAAAGGCTTCTGTCCATTCAACCACGGCCCCATAGGTATCTCCGGTGTGTCCTCCCAGACGGGCGTTAAACCAAGCCCCAATTAAAATCGCGATCGCACTTCCCCCCAAGGCCAGACCCACGGCCACTAACCAATATTGGGGATGGAGGATCACTAAAACCCCACTTAAAGCCATCAGCATCAGCACACCGGGAATTAAATCCCAGGAGGAATAGGGGGTATCTTTATGAAAAGCCCCTTTTCCTGTAGCTTTCAAATAGGGATAACGGGCGATCGCCACCAACTGTCCCCACCGTCCCCAACCCGCGACGGCCATTAAAATTAATCCCCGGTTAGCCGTCACATCCTGTAAAGCCGCGACCTTCAATAAAACGATCGCGATCGCGGCCATTACCCCAAAAGCTCCCGTAACGCTATCCGCCATCACCTCTAACCGTCGATTTGGGTCAGCCACGGCTAAACCATCGGCCGCATCCATCGCCCCGTCTAAATGCAAT
This sequence comes from Candidatus Obscuribacterales bacterium, assembly GCA_036703685.1. Lineage (GTDB taxonomy): Bacteria > Cyanobacteriota > Cyanobacteriia > Cyanobacteriales > Microcoleaceae > Planktothrix. The sequence continues at coordinate 4,912 of DATNRE010000792.1, read as the reverse complement.
CCTCCGGTTATTGCAATTCCGGTGACAATCACCAAAACCGAGCGAGTCCAGACCGGACACCCTAAAAGAGATAATCCCCCATCCATCAATCCTAAAATCCCCCCAATCAATATCCCGACCACCGGAGCTAAACGGGCGATGCCCCTAAACTCCAGCGTCCAAGATAGGGGAATAGGAAAACAGGTATAAAATGCGATCGCGGCGGCTAAGGCGGCTCCCTGTCGCTGGAAAAATTGGGAGAGCGATCGAGAGTAATCCTCTGACATGGTAAAAAATTAAATTGGCATAGATGTATGAATATTTTCTAGGGTATGCCAGAATTGAAATAACAACTCAGGTTTTGCCTAAAAGTCAAAACACTCCCAGGAGAGTTTACCAACTCCAGGGTTGTTAAATCACCGATCCAAATACAAATCCATCCTTTTTGATTACTTTCAATGATCAAAAATTACAGAAGGAATAGAGGAACAAAAAATTGAAGGTTTCCCCATTAGCAGGTGTAGGGTAATCAGCTACCTGTACACTCAGATACCTTTATTCATCATTCCTCAAGACTTAAGGATGGGAAGACTTCGTAACTACAAATTTCGTTCAACAGAATCATCGCCATTCTGTAATTCACAGATTACATCTGAGGCTTTTGTTCCATGAGTTATGATCAACTAAACTACAGGGTGTCTGCTCCTTGCATTATTGATACGGGAATCATTGTTAACAAGCGGGATATGCAAAAACTGCTTGTTGATTTAGGTCGCGTCCGTTATTTGAATATTCAAGACGGACAAATATGCAGTGAAGCAGAAGGATACATCCTAGAAGTTTTTGCCAATCCTCAACAGGCGACTTTAGTTGCCAACCATTCGTTGTATTTGAATGTTTATAGTTTCGATTACTTAGAACTCAAGCAATCTCCTGAGCAAGAAACTTATTTTGATCTGGTTCAAGAAGGAGGAAGATTATTACGATTAATTCCTTTAACCAATCCCTTACAAGAACAATTTAATCGTAACTTTAATGCAGCGGCTCTTGATGCAGTAATGGATCAAGTTTTGTCATCAAATTGGGAAAATCCCCTAGATGATGAAGACTGCCCATTCTAAGTAATTAAGCCGTTTTTCTATTGTTTTATGTCACATCCTTTTTCCTTTGAAGTTCAGGCGTGCTGTAGTCAAACTAAAGCCCGTGTTGGCTTATTTCATACTCCCCATGGTTGGGTAGAAACCCCACGATTTATGCCCGTGGGAACCCTTGCCAATGTCAAAACCCTGACTCCAGCACATCTCAAGGATGCGGGCGCCCAGATGGTGTTATCCAATACCTATCACCTGCATTTACAACCCGGGGAAAAGATTGTGGCCGGGGCGGGGGGACTCCATCGGTTTATGGGCTGGGATGGCCCCATGCTGACGGACTCCGGCGGGTTTCAAGTCTTTAGTTTAAGTAAAATTAATACCATTACCGAAGAAGGTGTTACCTTTCGTTCTCCCCATGATGGACGACTGATTAACTTTACCCCGGAACTTTCGATCCAAATTCAAAACGAATTAGGGGCGGATGTGATTATGGCCTTTGATGAATGTCCCCCCTATCCGGCGACGCGGGAGGCGGTCGTCAAGGCGACGGAACGGACAAAACGCTGGTTAGAACGCTGTATTAAGGCTCATAAACGGCCTGACCAAGCGTTATTTGGGATTGTTCAGGGGGGCGTTCATGCGGATTTACGACAACAGGCGGCGCGAGATTTAGTAGAATTTGATCTCCCCGGATATGCCATTGGTGGGGTGAGTGTGGGGGAACCTTCGGCCCTAATTGAAAAGATTGTCCAGGTGACAACCCCCATTTTACCGTTTAATAAACCCCGTTATCTCATGGGCATTGGAACCTATCGAGAAATGGCCCAAGCGATCGCGGCTGGGGTGGATGTGTTTGATTGTGTAATTCCGACTCGTTTGGGCCGTCACGGGGCGGCTTTGGTTCAAGGAGAACGATGGAATTTAAAAAATGCTCAATTTCGGGAGGATTATCGCCCCTTAGATGCCACTTGTCCCTGTTATACCTGTCAAAATTTTAGTCGGGCTTATCTGAGTCATTTGGTACGAGCAAAGGAAGTTTTGAGTTATACCTTAATTGCCATTCATAATGTTACCGAATTAATTCGGTTTACCCAACGCATTCGAGAGTCGATTTTAAATCATCGGTTTGCGGATGAGTTTAAATTTTGGTTAACTTCAACGGATGCGGATGCCACTTTAGAGGACTCCGAAATCGATAAACGTTCCGATCACCCGTAGTAAGCCCTTTAGGGCTTATTCAGTTCTTCAGTGGTTTTTGACATTTTTAGTATCTTAACAATGGCAAAGACAGAAAGTTTAACCTCCCTGTTTTTTCTCTAATTCCTCAATTCTGAGTTGGGTTTCCTGGGCGGCTTTTTGATTTCCGGTTTTTTCCAGAATAGCTAAGGCTTCTTTCCAGGTTTGTAGGGCTTGGGAATATTCCCCTTGCCCGTAATAAAGTGTGGCTAAATTATTCAAAGCGGCGGTTAAATTATTTTGATCATTGGCTAATTTTGCCAGTTCAACTGCTTTTTGATAGGAGCTTAAAGCCTGATCGGGTTGTTTTAATTTTTCCTGAATTTCTCCGATTAAATTATGAATTTTTGCCGCCCCAGCATGATCCGCAATTCGAGTCATGAATTCTGAGGCTTGTTTTAAATACACTAAAGCCTGGGTATCATCTCCTAATTGACGATATAATAACGCCATATTACCTAATAGTCGCCCGACTCCAGCTTGATCGCCAATTTGACGCCGCAGGGCTAGGGCCTGTTGATAGATTTCTAAGGATTTTTGGGTATCTCCTTGAATTAAATATAACGCCCCTAAATTATTTAGGGTACGACTGAGATCCCGTTTATCCCCCACTTCTTCCCGAACTTTTCGAGCCTCTTGATAAAATTTTAGGGCTTGATCATATTGTTTTAAACTGGTATAATCGGAAGCTAAATTATGTAGAGCTTCGGCAATATTGGGTCGATCATTAATAGACTCAGCAATTTGTAAGGCTTCTTGATGCAGTTTCAAGGCTTCTGAGATTTTGTTTTGATTACGATAGGAAAATCCGATTAAATTCAAACTCCGACTAATTCCAATTTGATATTCTGGATTTTTATTTTCCGCTTGTTGATTCAATTGTCGATAGGACGTGAGAGCTTGTTGTAGGAATTTTAAGGCTTCTGTATCGTTACCTAAATTGCTATAAACTTCTCCAATATAAGTGAGGGTTTCCGCAATTTCTGCGGGTTTCCCTTGTTTTTGTTGTTGTTCTAAGACGGTTTGAAAGGTGACTAAGGCTTCAGGAAATAACCCTTGACGAAATTGATCAATTCCGCTTTGAAATAAAGCATTAAGATCGGGTTTTTCTGAAGTTTGAGCTAGAATTATTGTTGATTGTCCCCCGATAAAATTTAAAGGGGGTGTATGGAGCACAAACCAACTGAGGACTAAACCGACGGAAACGGGCAAGACTCTAGCACTAGCGTTTAAAATGCCCAGGGATTTTAATAAAAATAACCGGTTTTGAAACAATAAGGAATTATTCATGGCAAGATTTAAGAATAAACACCAGATATGACACGAAAAACTAGGGAAATACAAAGGATTGATCTTCGGTGGCTTCTCCTATCCCACCTGCAATTAAGTTCACCTCTATATTAATATTGATCAAAATGCTCCTAAATTTAACTGTTGATACCATTCTTAACCGTGCTTTAGCTGGTGATGATTTATCCCCAGAGGATGGGGTGATTTTGCTCGAACAAACCGATCCAGCTATTCTGGAGAATATTCGGGGGGTGAGTGATACTTTGCGATCGCAACAAGCCGGGGAGACGGTGACTTATATTATTAATCGCAATATCAATTTTACGAATATTTGTGAACAGCATTGCAGCTTTTGTGCCTTTCGTCGAGATCCGGGGGAGGAGGGAGCGTTTTGGTTAGACATTGAGCAAATTTTGGAAAAAACAGCCGATGCAGTTTCCCGAGGGGCGACGGAAATTTGTATGCAGGGGGGGTTAAACCTGGAAGCGAAAATTCAGGGAAAATCCTTACCCTATTATGTGAATTTAGTCCAAACTATTAAGACTGCATTTCCTCACCTGCATTTTCATGGATTTTCACCCCAGGAAGTCCAATTTATCGCCCGAGAAGATGATCTCAGTTACGCCGATGTGATTATAGCTTTAAAAGATGGGGGAGTGGGTTCGATGCCGGGAACTGCTGCGGAAATTCTAGCAGATTCAGTCCGAAATATTATTTGTCCTGAAAAAATTAATACCGCCACTTGGTTAGAAATTGTGGAAACAGCCCATGGTTTGGGAGTTCCAACCACGAGTACAATGTTATCGGGTCATATTGAAACACCCCAACAGCAAATGCACCATTTACAGCAGTTGCGATCGCTACAACAAAAAGCCCAGAATTATCCCGCTAGAATTACGGAATTTATTGTTTTACCATTTGTGGGAGAAATGGCTCCAGCCCCCTTGCGGCGACGGGTGGGACGGGATCAACCGATTTTAGCGGATACCTTGTTATTAACGGCCGTGGCTCGAATTTTCCTGGGAAATTGGATTTCTAACCACCAACCCAGTTGGGTGAAATTAGGCTTGTTGGGGGCAACGGAAGCCCTGCGATGGGGTTGTAATGATCTTGGGGGGACTTTAATGGAGGAACACATTACAACCATGGCGGGTGCTAAAGGTGGCACTTGCATGGAACCTGAAACCTTGAAAAATGCGATCGCTTCCCTGGGACGTCCTCATCAACAACGGGATACGCTTTATAACGAGGTAATGGGTAATGGGTAATGGGTAATGGGTAATGGGTAATGGGTAATGGGGATTACGCAGATT
>DATNRE010000791.1:0-1665 GCA_036703685.1 Candidatus Obscuribacterales bacterium | reverse complement strand
TTGGGAAAAACTCAGAGAAATCTCTCAAATCGAAAGCCAAAATAATCCTATTCGTACTTTACAACTTAGAGGTTTAGATATCGTAGCCGCACAGGAAATACTCAGGGATTACGGGTTAGCAGAAATCGACTACTCAATACTTATTTACCGTTACCAAGGCAACCCTTTATGGTTAAAAAGTGTCGCAACTCTGATTCAAGAATTAGGAGTCAATGTTACTGATTTATTACAAAATGATACCATCTTATTACCCGAAGATGTTAAAGATATTTTACGGCAACAGTGCGATCGCCTGTCCGATAGAGAAAAACAAATATTGTCCATACTAGCTAGGGAAACTCAACCCCTAAAACTAGCAAAATTAATAGACAAACAACCGAATTTAGACTTAGAATTAGTTAATGTCTTACAATCTTTACAACGGCGTTGTTTAGTAGAAAAAATCGAGAATAGTTTCTGGTTATCACCTCTAATTAAGCAGTATTTACTCCTATAAAAAAGATAAAAATTAGAAAAATACCCAGGTTTAAATACCCCCTAGGATTAATCAGACAAGATTCATCTAGGGGCGAATTTTAAAATAACTTCTGTTTCCCAGAGATAAATTTTATCAACCCGCCAATTTTCCCGAAATTCAATCTGAGCGAACGTATCCTTTAATACAACGATGACCCGGATTTGATGAGAAATTTTTCATGACAAAGGGCAAAACTTCCACTAACATAAGGGAAAAACACCCGTTAGGTGAAAAAACTCATCTTTATGCCTGGTATCCTAACTAACAAGTTTGAGCCCAGGAACACTATCAATCCGGGTCGCGTCAACCCTTAACGGAATCTTTCATCAACCAAGTTCCACCCATGAGCCAATCTATCCCCATCTCCTGGTCTAATGCTGAAGTCTCTATCCCCCTAGAGCAACTTCCCCTTGAACAACTCCCCAATACCGATTTAGTCCTGCGGTGTCAAGAGGGGGTTTGTCCAGATAAAGCGGCTTTTACAGAACTGCTGCGTCGGTATCAGTCCCATGTTGATAAGATTCTCTACCACCTCGCCCCAGACTGGCAGGATCGGGCTGACCTGGCCCAAGAAATCTGGATTCGGGTCTATCGCAATATTAAACGCCTACAGGAACCCGTCAAATTTCGGGGGTGGTTAAGTCGAATTGCCACCAATTTATTCTACGATGAACTCCGCAAGCGCAAACGGGTCAAACCCCCCCTATCTTTAGATGCCCCTCGCAATGTGGAAGATGGGGAAATGGATTGGGAAATCGCCGCCGATGGCCCTGGCCCCGATGAGGATATGGCAACCCGTGAATTTTATAGTCATCTTCATGAAGCGATCGCCGATTTACCCGAAGCGTTCCGCACCACAATTGTTCTGCGGGAAATTGAAGGATTAGCTTATGAAGAAATTGCCGAAATTACCGGGGTTTCCCTGGGAACTGTAAAATCGAGAATCGCCAGAGCGCGTCAACGCTTACAAAGCGATCTGCAAGTGTATCTCAATCCCTAAATCATGGGTAGCGAGCGGGTGCAATTCCGGTTAATACCGATATAATAGTTCTATAGGTTAAACCCCAATTTCTCATGTCTGATTTGATGTTTGGTCAACGGGGGTGTTCCGATGAAGCACAATTCTGATCCAGAACGACAAATTCATT
>DATNRE010000790.1:0-3678 GCA_036703685.1 Candidatus Obscuribacterales bacterium | reverse complement strand
CTAATTCTAAAATTTGTTGCAGTCGCGTCTCAAAGGTAAATTCTTGACCGGAGGTAATTTGATAGAGTGTCCTAATGGAAGATTCGCTATCTTGAAGTTGTTGTTCCCGTTGTTTGCGTTCGGTAATATCTCGGGATACCCCAATAATTTCATAAACACTTCCGGTGGTGGTATCTCGAATGGAACTACTGGTGGTTTCAAACCAAATATAATCCCCATTTTTATGATAAATTCGATATTCAATGGTATAGATAACATTTTGTTGTAAAATAATTTTATAGGCTTTAATAATTACATCTAAATCATCGGGATGGATAAATCGGGGTAACTGATTTCCGATTAATTCTTCCGGTTCATATCCTAATAAACTCCGACAGGCGGGAGAGGCATATAAAAAGACACCTTCGGGGGAATGACGGGTAATCATATCCGTTGAATTTTCTGCCATTAATCGATAGCGTTGCTCACTTTCTTGACCCTGAACTTGGGCCTCGGCTAGGGCCTGTAACATTCCGTTAATCGCTTCGGCTAAACTTGATAATTCATCCTCTCCCGTTGCTTCAATTCTTAAACTCAAATCTCCCGTTTTCCGAATTTCATTCACGGAACTATTTAGATGGGTGAGTCGAGCTAAAACTAACTTTTCTAATAATAATAGGGTGATGGCTCCAAAAATTAATCCGACCCCTAATAAAAATAAAGTGAAATAGGCTAAAGTGGTTTGACCTTGTTGATAAATAGGACGATGAACTTGAACCTGTAAAAGTAATTTAGGTTCCCCATAAATATCGGCTATTGTAGCGGAGGCGATCGCCGTTTCTGCATTCAAAGATTTTAACTTAATTGCTTGGGGATCGATCAAGTTTTCCGTGTAGGGTTGAATTTGAGGAGACAATAAAACCCGATTAATTCCTATCTGCTCAGAAATGGGATTTAGGGTTAAGGATTGTTGGGTAATTTCCTTTAATCGTTGAAGTTCTGAGATATTCAGATAACGCCCTAAAATCAAGACTCCTCGACTGGGCCCCGATGCGGAACTGGTTAAAATAGGCCGGGAAACAATCAATAATGGACTTTCGGGTAAAACAATGATTCCTTGTAGGGAAACGGGCTTTAAATCCGGTTCTTTCAGACTCCCTAACAAGGGACTACCTAAGACCAGATGGGGGGAAAGACTGGGGGGAATGGGTATTTCCTGACGACGTTGGGAATCAAATCCTTTACTAAAAACAATCTCGCCTTGAGAGTTGATCAAAATCAGTAAATTAATTCGCAGGTCGGCGAAGGTGTTATCCACTAAATTAGACGCAATATATTGATGGTTACGAGCGTCAATAAAGCGATAGGTGTCATCCCATTTGGCTTGATCCTGAGCAATTAAGTCTAAACTGTCTAAATCATCATTAATCGCATTTAAAGTCTGAATAATATCTTGGCGCACATACTGATTTTCCAATTGCCTAAAATCATGTACCAGCAGCAAGGAAGCACTAATATACATCGCCACGATTAACCCAATGAGGGCGGCACCAATAATGATCAGTGTTTTTTTTCGTAATTTCATGGCGGTGTTACCTTAGACGTGCTGTTTGGCTGTGTAAGGGGTTACAGTTTGTCCCCCTTTTTTCAAGATCACAATTCTATACAACCGTAAATGCACCCCATCGATAGTTACAATCAATGCAATGGCTCAACGGGAATCCTACTGAAATCAATTCTATCTGTGATTGTATCTTGCTTTTTGGAGTTCGTAGTGGGATGTGAACAGAAGTTAAGGTTAAGAATAATATTTTACTCCTGATTTTCTGGAGTTGGGTTAAAAATTGATTATCCCCATGGATCGATCTCTGGGTTTAGTATTAATAATTAAATTAAGGTAAATATTTCTGGACAATCACCCATCCCGATAAGGACACGGCACTAAAGGCAAAAAATAAACCCAGATTTAGACTCAGATGCAACGGACGCGCCCAAGGATTTTTGGGATGAATTTGGCTGGCACTCCAAGCCGAACCTAAAACTAAACTGACCACAATTAATCCGGCGGCTAGATGAATTGAATGTCCTAAACTTCCATAATATCCAAGAGTTCCTACTAAACCAACGGTTAGTAAAATGAGGACTAAACCCACCATCCCGCCGCCGATGAAGTAATGAAAAGTTCTGAGTCCCTTGGGTCGAGGTTGTTTACGGGTGCTTGAATACAGCATCCATCCTCCGGTTATTGCTAACAAAACATAAGCGAAAATAGAAAATCCCATCGACCAAGCTGCAATTTTCCACAACCATAAAAACGAGGGTAAATTCATAAGACAGATTTAAACCAATTAAAGGAATTTTAACTAATATTATTTTGAATAACTGCTATAGAATTCGATGGCATAGTCCTTAAATCGTTCTAAATCTTTTTGCAGGGTTGACTCCACAACTCCCCCTAAAAATAAATTATCCATCAGTAATCCTAAAAACCCTGGAATTGCATAGGAAATAGTGAGTTTAACAATACTACTTCCATGACGATCATAAAACCGAATAGCGCCACGATTGGGTAAACCATCGACGGATTCCCATTGAATAATTTGATTAGGAATTTGTTTTAAAATCCGTGATAACCAACTAAATTCAAAATTCCCCGTCGCTAATTTCCAACGGGATAAATCAGGATTATCCTCTGAAATTTTCACCGAATCAATCCATTTCATCCACCGGGGCATATGTTCTAAATCTGACCATAAATCCCAGGAGACTTCAATGGGAACAGGAACTTCAACTTGCACACTATGTTCTAACCAATCAGCCATAATATTTACAAATTTAGGGAATAGGGAATAGGGAATAGGGAATAGGTAATGGGTAATGGGTAATAGGTAATGGGTAATGGGGATAGAACTTACGCAGAAACCGGGTTTCTGAACGAGAAATCCAGATTTCATCCGCAAAATCACCGGCCAGAAACCCGGTTTCTTTGGTCTTGTGCGTAAGTCCTGATGGAGTGGGTAATGGGTAATAGGTAATGGGTAAAAAATGATTGAATTTGATTAGTTCGCGCAAGTGTTTGACGATGCTTATACTGGGATAGGAATTTTGAATAATAATTAGCCTAAAACCGATGATTTAGACTAATTATTAAGATCAAATCCTGAATTATTGAGCAACGACTGGAGCAGGTTTGAGATCATTCAAGCGAGTTTCTAAGATCGCCTTAGCGGCTTGTCGTCCTGAAATTGTTGCTCCTTCCATACTATCAATATAATCCTGTTGCGTGTAACTTCCGGCTAAAAAGAAATTAGCAACGGGAGTTTTTTGCGCCGGACGGTAAGCATCCATTCCGGGGGATTCTCGATACAAAGATTGAGCTAATTTAACCACACTATACCAAGTCATATTCAGTTCCCGGGAACTAGGAAATAAATTATGAACTTGTTTAAGAACGTATTGGGCAATTTCCTCGTTATTTTGTTTGATAAAAGGATCACCCGGGGTTAATACTAACTGTAATAAAGATCCCTGTCCTTCTTTATAGTAATCGGCTGGACTTGATAATGCTAAATCAGAAAAACAGGAAAAATCCGCATCGGCTGTATATAATAAATTATCAATTCCCGCCGCTTCTTTAAGTTGTTGACGTTTTTGGGGATCATTTAATTCCGTCACCCAACCATCAAAGCGAAGTTGTAC
>DATNRE010000789.1:0-1884 GCA_036703685.1 Candidatus Obscuribacterales bacterium | reverse complement strand
TAATAGTTTTTAACATTCCCACCGAAATCGCGGGTTGACGGTTGCCAGGCTTGACTCTGGGCGGGGTTGATATTTTTTCTGGGGTTGTAAATCTTTCTTTGATGGGAAGGGAACAGGGAACAGGGAACAGGGAACAGGGAACAGGGAACACCGGATCTGGGGTAATACTTCTGACTGTTTCATATCAGTATTAAAATGTTACAACCTATTTAGGATTGCTATAGTTTTTATCTAAAAATTCCTTCTAAAAGGATTTATGAATTTTTTTTATAATAAAATAACCCTGAATATTGCCTAGACTTCTCTATTTTTATTTGTTTATCTGTAGAATTCAATTTACTTAGAATATGCGATCGCTTGGTTGAAATAGACCCAAGAATGTAACAATAGATTCTGTTTGAATCTTAATGACTTTCGACCTAGTATGCGTTTAACTCGATGGAATTTTCCCCGGTTCGATGACCGACAACCGAGCTTTCAGGGTTTTAGGGGTTTTAAAACTCTGCTAACTACCTTTGTGATCCTTTGTGTATTCTTTTTGACGATCACGCCCTCAGCCTTAGCCGGATTAGATGATGATCGCTTTGATGGTAATATTTTTGCGCTGTATGCGGGGAATGGTTCCTTGGTTCCCCCGAGAGTTACCTTGACAGAATCCATGAACCAAGGCAGACCCTCATTATTATTCTTCTTTTTAGATGATAGTAAAGATTGTAAAAAATTTGTCACTACCATATCCGAACTTCAGCGTTTTTACGGAAGGGCTGCGGACTTTATTCCCGTGAATGTGGATACCCTGTTACCCGATGACAAAAATTCCCCCCGGGAACCCGGTTATTATTACAAAGGCTATGTTCCCCAAACCGTATTAATTAACCAGTCAGGGAAAGTAGTTTTAGATAAAAATGGACAGGTTCCCTTTGAAACCGTTGATGATGTGTTTCGCAAAGTCTTTGATTTATTGCCCCGTGATCAATCCGTAGAATTGCGACGTCGTTCCTTCAATGAATTTAACACGGAGTTAGTCCCCTCCCAGAAATAAACCTTTGTGGCAGATGGGGGAATATAGACAGGACTTACGCACAAGACCAAAGAAACCGGGTTTCTGGCCGGTGATTTTGCGGATGAAATCGAGATTTCTCGTTCAGAAACCCGGTTTCTGCGTAAGTCCTAATAGACTTGACTGGGCGATCGCTTCATAAAATGTAACATTTTTGTTATGATCGATTCAGTCGGTCTATTTTTCCAGCAAAATCCCCCAATGAATACCCAATTAACTCCAGACCTAGAACCCCAGGATAAACCCCAGGAACCCCAACCCAGCTATGTTAAATTAGCCATGCGGAATATGGTTCGCAAAGGTGGAAAATCCCTCTTTCACTTCGCCTTAACCACCGCAGGTTTAGTCGGATTTCTCGTGGGAATGGCCTATTTAACCCGTTAATTTCTTTAAATTCCTATTAGATTTTTTATTATTGACACTCCCACGCCGTAAAACGGCGGGGATTCTTAAGAGACGTAAATCCTTAAAGGGTTAGCCAAAAACCCGCTAGACACTCGCTCAAAATCAAGTCTGTGCTTACTTTTAACCAAAATATTGGCACTACCATTAATATCGGCCGAAACCAGATGTCTATCCTTTGTTCTATACAATCCTCTGTTAATCCTTCTACCAGAAAACTTCTGTTGACTGGGATTATCGGCATTGTAAATAGGGATCTGATCTTGATCATAAAAACTAGCTTTAGAGGAGTAAGATTCCTCTTGCTCACCATACTCAATTCCGTATCGACAACACAAAGCTTGAAGTTTTTGTCTCAACTGCCAAAAAGGAATCTGGACAAAGTTTTGATTATTAGAACGTCCGATATTAATCTCTTGCTT
>DATNRE010000788.1:0-7937 GCA_036703685.1 Candidatus Obscuribacterales bacterium | reverse complement strand
ACTTCTAACTTCTAAGCACCTGCACAAAATTGTTTACCTAGTCGCTTTCGCTGTAACCCCTGCTAAATAAAGCTGTTTGGATTTGAGAATGAGTAATTAATTTTGACTAGGTACTTAATAAATCCTTCCCTCCCCTGCCTCCCCTGCTCCTCTACTCCCCCTGCTCCTACTCCCCTCCCCCTGCTCCCCTGCCTCCCTATTTTGTCCCCTGACCTGGCTGACCCTTATCCAGTTTTTCAATTTCTTGCTCTCGTTTTTCATTGGTATCTTTAGGTTTTAACCATTTCGGCCACAAACTGACCACAAATTCACGACTGGTTTTACTGGCATCTCTGGCGGGTGTGGGTAAAAATTTAAACGTATCACCCGAATGGATAAACACAACAACCAAGGCGACGGCGCCCCAGCCTAGAATTTTTTTAGGAGTCATAAGCGATTTTTAAGATATAGATATTATGGGAGTTTATTTTAATCAGATTTGAAAGGTTTGTACATCTCAATAAGTCAATATCAAGAAATCCCTTGGTTGTTGCTGCTAAGGCCCTAACAAGAGTGCGCCGCATCGCAACAAGGAAGTTTTTTAACCTAATCACAATTATACCCATTAATACTGAGTTTTTAATAACTCCTCGATAAAAACTTGAATATCTGGGGGAATATCCGTAATTAAACGCACGGGAAAAGCAGGAGTTGAAATATATCGATAATATTCTGGCGTGAGAAATATCTGATATTTTTGGGCTTCGGGAGTCAGTTGGGCGGCAGTTGCTAAAACCAGAGCTTTCGCATAATTCTTAACATCTTGTGAGGCATCTCCCACGATTTCACCGCCAGAAATAGGAGTAACAGGAATCCAGCTTTGATCCCCAATAGTACCGGGATCTCTAACGCTTAAATGGGTAGCTCCTACAATCCCTAATAATAGTTTTTCCGTGGGAATTTGAGGAAAAATAGCAATTTGTTCGGGTAAAGCGGGAGTGACTTTATCGGCGGATTGAGTTAAAATTAAAGTAGGAACTTGAACTTGATTTAATCCGGTTTTTCCAAATATAACCGAAGCGGTGGGGGCAAAGGAAATCGCCCGTTTAATTCGGGGATCACTAAACCGATAGCGATCATTTGGGAGTTCTGCGGCTAAACATTGGGTAGCTTTTCCTAAACTAAAGGTAATGAAACTCTGATCACAACTTTTCCTTAATTCATCAATTTGGAACTCTCCTCCAGCTAAAGCTAAAGCCGTTGCTCCGCCGAAAGAATATCCAAAAACTAAAGTATTATTAGTATTAAATTTACCTTTAAATCTGGGATCACTAATATTCAATTTTTCTAATTCATTCAAAGTAAAAATCAAATCTTGGGGACGTTCGATCACTTCTGTCGGAGATAAAAACAAATTCTTATCCACAAAAGTCGCGTTACTCCCGGGGTGTTCAGGGACAATAACCGTATAGCCATGGGAGGCTAAATGTTCCATTAAATATCGTAATTCTTGATAATCAGAACCGCGACCATGGGAATAAAGAATTAAGGGTTTATCGGGTGTAGCTGCGGTGGAGGAATAAATATAAACGGGGATATTGCGATCGCGTTGTTTATCTAGTAATTCTATACGGGTAATTTCCACTTTTCCTGACCCGGGTAGACTCGGATTTAGGGGAATTGGTGCAGATTGAGAGCCCTCGGGGGGAAGTTTCGGTAAGACTTCTAAAAGTAAGCGTTGAGTTTGCCAAAATCCTTGATTTAATCGATTTAAAACTGCAAAAGCTTGCGGAAGATTAATCTCAATAGTGGGTAAAGGATAGTTTTCTAAAAAATTAATAACGGATAACCCTTGTTCCGATTTAGCTGAAGACAGAATCGCTGTTTTAATCGCGGTTCCCTCTTGGGATTTGTCCGCAGAAATAATCGTATCAATATCGGTTAATAATCGAGTTCCCACTTGACTATTAACAATTTCTTCAACGGTTTCATTTTCAATTTTAATTTTAATATTTAAAGCTCCTAAAGCCTGTTGTTTTTGTTCAGGCTTTAACAAGCTAAAATAACCTAATAACCCCACAGGAACTTTCCCCGTTTCTGCAAATTCTTTTAAGTCTTCGACGGAAACCGTCGCATAAATAAATCCCTGTCTAATTACAACGGATTCCGCCGCCCGACTGGGCAGGGTAAATAAAGGAAAACCACTTAAAATAGTAGTGGTGAAAAGACTGAGGGGAAATAACCATTGTTTCCACTGGCGTTTGATGGCAAAACGGGGAATTTGAACCATAATCTCAGATCGAGGTTAAACAATCCCAAAAGTTTAGCATCGAATTATCCGATCGCCATCGGGGGGCGGTGCTGGGAAAAGGGTTGTGCCGCTTCGAGTTGGGCGGCTAAAGCGATTAAAGTCGCTTCAGAAGCAGGTTTTCCGACTAACTGCACCCCCAGGGGCAAACCTTCGGGGGTAAATCCGGTGGGAATGGCGATCGCCGGTTGGCCACTAACATTAAAACCGGGACAGGGGGAAATCCATTCCGTAATCCGTTGTAAGGTTTCTGGGGGGGAAAGTTGGGCATATTCTCCCACCCGAATTGCTGGGTGCGTATAGGTGGGTAAAAGCACCGCATCAAAGGGGCTGAAAGAGGCGACAATTTGACGACCGCCGACCTGCATTTTGGACACCGCTTGCAAATATTCTCCGGCGGTGATTTCCGTTGACATTAACCATTGATTGACTGAGCCTAAATATTCTGGGGGAATTCCGGCCGCGGCTACTCCCGATTTCCAAACCGCAATAAAGGGCTCGAGAATATCACTAAAATCGGGATTAATCGGTTCAATTTGATGACCCAATTGTTCGAGGAGATGGGCAGTATTTTTAAAGGCTTGTTCGCAGTCTGGGGAGAGGGAACTACCGGGTAAAATAGAGGGGGCGATCGCAATTTTTAAAGCCTTGGGTGGGTGTTGAGTGGCGGCTAAAAAGGAAGG
Organism: Candidatus Obscuribacterales bacterium; assembly: GCA_036703685.1. Classification (GTDB taxonomy): domain Bacteria; phylum Cyanobacteriota; class Cyanobacteriia; order Cyanobacteriales; family Microcoleaceae; genus Planktothrix. Next base: position 4,967 of record DATNRE010000788.1, on the reverse strand, counting down.
ATTCGGAGCAGGTAGCCAATAGGGATCACCCAAAATATAGCCCGACATAATATCCAGTAAAGCCGCGGCATCGGCCACGGTACGGGCCAGGGGGCCATCGGTAGAAATTCCACTTTGGAAGTCCCCCACCGGAGCATGGGAAACCCGCCCCCGAGTGGGTTTAATTCCCACCAAACCACAACAAAAAGCGGGGCCGCGCACCGAACCTCCACCATCCGACCCCTGGGCGATCGGGGACAACCCGGCTGCCACGGCCGCTGCCGCCCCCCCACTGGAGCCTCCGGGGGTGTGGTCTAAATTCCAAGGGTTACGGGCGGGAGGGAAACCATCGGGTTCGGTGTAGGGTAGGGAACCAATTTCTGAGGTCGCCGTTTTCCCTAAAATATTAAATCCGGCTTGACGAATCCGGCTGACTACCCCATCATCATAGGTGGCAATTCTATCTATTAAAGCCCGGGAACCATAGGTACAGGCGACCCCCGCAACGGGGTTTAAATCTTTAATAGAAATGGGAACCCCGAAAAAAGGCGGTAAATCGTTGATATCTGAAATCTGGACTAATTGTTCCGTTTGGGTTTTTGCCAATGCTAAAGCCCTATCTGCCATCACGGTAAAATAACAACCCAATAGAGGATTTAACCTTTGAATTCGATCTAAATAAAGATTAGTTAATTCTAAAGGAGAGATAACTTTAGTGCGAATTAATTGGGCTTGTTCTAGGGCAGAAGTAAAGGCTAAATCCACTAAATTCATACTAATTAACTCAAGTAAACTATTGATAAACAACCGTTGATTCTGGTTGAAGTTTATCATTATTCGGGGGAAAACTAACACCAAATAGAACCGAAACACCCTCACGCTCAAACTTTTGTTGATATAGCGCTACGCATTACAGTTAGGACACTTTTAAATGCAGCAAACTCCTTGTTAATGAGCGAAGTCGAAGTATTCCCTGTTCCCTGTTCCCTGTTCCCTGTTCCCTAGCGCTATATTGTTTGCGACAACACCGGATTGGGGGGTAAACTAGGAACATAGGATTTTAAGAATTCAGCTAGAATTAATTGTTTCTATTCTAAGGTCACGCGATATGACACAATCAGAGCGTCCACCTGTGCCTCGTCCGCCAGTACCAGGGGTTCCACCTCGTCCACCCGCACCTAAAGCACCTCCACCTCCAGGCGCGACCACTGCAACCACTATTTCTGCACCGGCTCAGGCTACGGCAACAACCACCAGGGTGATGGTCGCACCCAGAAATAGGGGGCCAAGCCCCGGAAATCCTACCTTAGTGGATATTGTCAGACTAGCCAATGAGGAGGGAGCTTCCGACGTTCACTTAGGGGTGAATGAGCCCCCACGCTTTCGGAAACGGGGGGATATTGTGCCTTTAGAGTGGCCGAAGACCGACTTGAATACCTTTATGAGTTGGTTGATGGAGGTATTAAGCGATGAGGAAATCCAGCAATTTCAAGAAAACTTAGACTTTGACGGGGCCGCGGATTTAGGTTTTGTCCGCATTCGGATTAGCATTTTTGATGCCCTCAATGGCCCTTCCTTGGTGTTGCGGTTGATTGGTTCGTCGATTTTGACTTTAGAACAGTTGAAGTTACCAGAGGTATTTAAAAAAATCTGTCAATATCACAAGGGATTAATTCTAGTTACTGGGCCAACGGGGTCGGGTAAGTCTACCACCCTAGCGGCCATGATTGACTACATGAACCGCAACTATGCCTACAATATTATTACGATTGAAGACCCGGTAGAATTTGTTCACGAAAGTAAAAAATCCCTGATTAAACACCGAGAAGTCGGACGTCATACCTTGAAGTTTTTTAATGCTTTGAAAGGAGCTTTGCGTCAAGATCCAGATGTTTTACTTGTGGGAGAAATTCGGGATAAAGAATCAATGCAAATTGCCTTAAAAGCAGCACAAACGGGTCACTTAGTCTCTGGAACCTTACACACTAATAGTGCGGTAAAAACCTTAACTCGGATTTTAGATATGTTTACCGCCGAGGAACAATCGGCAATTAAAGTTTCTATTTCCGAGTCTTTGGTGGCTATTATTGCTCAATTGTTGTGTAAAACCACCGATGGTAAACGGGCTGCTTTTCACGATGTTCTGATCAATACGGATGTGATTAAGGAATATATCGTCAAAGACAAGTTTGAAGACATCAATCAAATTATGCTCAAAGATACCTATGAAGGGATGACGACGATGAATAAATCTCTTTACACACTTTATCAGGAAGGACGAATTACGGAGGAGATTTGTTTAGAGGTTTCTCCTTTCCCCAACGAGATGAGCCAAATGTTGCGCGGGCGAGTCTAACAAAATCAGTCATCAGTGATCAGTTATCAGTTATTAATCTATTCCCCCATTACCCATTTTTTACAGATGGAATGATACCTTGAATTTATTTCAATCTACGGTCAATCATTCATTTAAAGCGATCGCTTTGTTCACCCCCGGGGGAGATTTAGTCTATTGTATCGACCCGAATAAACAGCGTCGTTGGCATTCTGATCTTTGCATTTATTTGCAAGAGTTCCTGGGTTTACCTGAACCCCCTCATTTTTTAATTCCTTGCTATACCGCTACCTATGATCAATGGGTCAACCCCCAAACCCAAGAAATTCAGTTTTCCGCAGAAGCCTATCCCCTAGTTTTGCAATACCAAACCTTATTAAATACCCTGTTTGATACGGGGGATTTAGTTTGGCAACCCACAAAAAATTCCGAAGAAGTTTGTAACCCTTTAATTATTGCGACTTACTATGAGCAGTTTCCCCAACTGTGGGAGAATCATGATCTGATTGTTCAGGTCAAAAAAAACAATTTGAGTGATGATTTCCCCAGCGCCGAAAGTCTACCGGAAACCCAAACTTCTATGGTTCCACTCAATTCATCTACCCCACTAGAAAGGACTGAAACCAAGGGCTATATTTTGCGGTTATTTGTCTCCGGTCATAGTTTGGTGACAGAAACAACCTTGCAAACCCTACATCAACTTTTAGAAGGTTCAGTTAGTCATCCTTACACTTTAAAAGTGATTGACGTTTTAAAGCATCCCGACTTAGCAGAAGCTGATCAAATTTCCGCCACCCCTACCTTAATTAAAGTCTGGCCCAAACCCGTCCGGCGGATTGTGGGAGAGTTAAATCATGTTGATACTATTCTTAAATTATTAGGTAGTCCTCTGGATGAATTTCCCAGTGACTCTTAGGGTATTTAAAAACTGCTATAATTTGTAATTAGAAAACACAAAATTAATCCTAAAGCTAATAATATGGTAGCTACCGCACCCCTGATTAACCCATCACTTTTGGGCGAAAAGCGCGTCACCCTAAGAGGTTTAACCTGGCAAGGATATCAACAAATTCTTCACGCCTTACCCGAAAGTCGAGCCGCCCATCTGACTTATGATCATGGAATTCTTGAAATTAGTATGCCTTTAGAAAGTCACGAATTTGCCCTGCGACTGATTGAACGTTTTATCATCATTCTCGTATTTGAGATGGGTATGAAGATTAAAACTATGGGATCGACGACCCTAGATCGAGAAGACTTAGATCGAGGGGCTGAACCCGATAATGCTTACTATATTCAAAATCAGGCGAAAGTAGCGGGGCGTAAAGTTAATTTAGCTGAAGATCCCGCCCCGGATCTCGTCGTAGAAGTTGATATTACCCACACTGATATTGACAAAAATCGCCTTTATGCAGCCATGGGTGTGCCTGAATTTTGGAGCTATAATGGCCTAGAATGGCGAATTTACCAACTCCAAGGAAATACTTATCAAGAGCGCGATCGCAGTCCAACTTTTCCTGGGGTTGAAAAGGAATATTTATATAAATTCCTAGAGCAAGCCCAACAAGATGAAATTGAGGCTGAGAAAGCATTCAGAGAATTGATCAAAGCAAAAATTACTGAAAAATAACTGGGTTCTTCCATTATACAATCCTAAAACTAACAGGGAATGACAATGATAAATTCCGAACCCTGACCTAAACTGGAGTTGACAGTTAACGTGCCTGAGTGTTTTTCCTGAATAATTTGTCGGGCGATCGCTAACCCTAAACCCGTGCCTTTCCCCACTTCTTTTGTGGTAAACAAATGCTCAAATATCTTTTCCTTTACCTCCTGACTCATCCCAATTCCATTATCTTTAATCCGAATCATTACCTGTTTTTTATCGTTTGATAACTTGGTTTTAATGATAATTTGAGCACTAATTTCTGAATAACTTTTTCCCAGATTAGATTCTTCCACCGCATCAATCGCATTACTTAAAATATTCATAAATACCTGATTTAACTGTCCGGCGTAACAGAAGATAGGCGGTAAGGTTCCATAGTCCTTAATCACTTGAATTTCTGGGCGTTTTTCATTAGCTTTGAGTCGATGTTTCAGAATCATTAGGGTACTATTGAGTCCCTCATGAATATTGCAAGCCACCGGATGGTCTTGATCAGCCCGGGAGAAGTTTCTCAGGCTAATACTAATGTCTTGAATTCGTTTCACTCCTTCTGACATCGAAGTAACTAATTTAGGTAAATCTTCTCGAATATAATCCAGTTCAATATTTTCAATTTCCTGTTGTACTTCTGAGTCTAATTGCGGATATTTTTTTTGGACGAGATCGAGCAAGTGAAATAAATCATTGATATAATCTAAAGCCGGTCGAATATTACCCGAGAGAAAACTAACGGGATTATTTATTTCATGGGCGATACCTGCGACTAAATTTCCTAAAGCTGACATTTTTTCACTTTGGATAATTTGAATTTGGGCTTGTTGTAGGTCAATCAATGCTTGTTGGGCGGCTTGATATAAACGGGCATTTTCTAAGGAAATAGCCGCTTGAGAACAAATCAGATTTAAGAGTTCTACCCGTTCACTGGTAAAGGCTCTGACGGTAAAATTATTTTCTAAATATAGAATTCCAATTAATTTTCCTTGA
>DATNRE010000787.1:0-2157 GCA_036703685.1 Candidatus Obscuribacterales bacterium | reverse complement strand
GGAAAAATGAGGAAGTTCGGACTTTGTTAGGAAGGTTTTTATTTAGCGGAGATACAGTTTTCAAACAAGTTAATGCTTTAAGTGGGGGAGAAAAAGCCCGGTTAGCCTTAGCAAAATTATTACTGCAACCGGTGAACTGTTTAATTTTAGATGAACCCACCAACCATTTAGATATTCCCGCCAAAGAAATGTTAGAGGAAGCAATCCAACATTATGATGGGACGGTTTTAATTGTTTCCCATGATCGGTATTTTATTTCTAAGGTTGCCAATAAAATTGTCGAAATTCGCGAGGGAGATTTTCAGGTTTATTTAGGAGATTATCATTATTATCTTGATAAACTAGCGGAGGAGAAAGAACAAGCACAGTTAGCCAAATTAGAAGCGGAGAAAGCAGCTAAAAAGGCGGCTAAGGATGCCAAGAAAAAAGCTAATACTAAAGGGAAATAATATGAAATCTAATGATCAACGCTACAGATGATCCCCCCAACCTCCCTTAATCAGGGGGGAGTTTGTAGCAAACATTAAGGGATGGAATATAACAACTATCCAAAATTGCAGAAACAACGCAGAAATGGGGACAAAAACATGAGTGTAACTTTTCCTATTCAAGCGATTAAACTCACTCCGGGTAGCCAGATTACTATTTCTAACCTGTCTTGGCCAGATTTTGAGCAAATTCTGATCGACTTGGGAGAAAAACGCAACAGCCGCGTTACCTACTACCAGGGAATCCTAGAAATTATGTCCCCTTTGGCACTCCATGAACGTCCCCATCGGATTATCGCCGATATCGTTAAAGCGATTTTAGATATTCAAGGGCGCGACTGGGAGGACTTTGGTTCAACGACTCTCAAACGTCCACCCATTGGCGGAATAGAACCCGATACCTGCTTTTATATCGAAAATGCCCAACGGGTGCAGGGTTGTACCAACTTAGATTTAAAACAGTATCCACCCCCAGACTTAGCAATAGAAGCGGATGTTACCTCTAAAACGACTTTAGATGTCTACAAAGCCATCGGAGTTCCTGAAGTTTGGATTTATCGAAATCAACAGTTAAAAATTTACTTACTTTCTGCTCAAGGTTACACTGAAACTGTTAATAGTCCTACCTTTCCTGAGTTATCCCTAACGGAACTTATTCCCCAATTAGTTCAAAAAGCAATTGAGACAGGAACTAGCAAAATGTTACGAGAATTAAGAACCGAAATAGTATCTGTAGAGACGTGCCAATAGCCTACGGCATCGCTGCGCTCACGGCACGTCTCTACGTGGGTTTTAGGGATTATCTGTAGCATAAATTTCAGGATTTCATATTACGCTAATCTTCGATATCGCATCCCTGGCAATTGTTCCACTAATTCTAATAATTCTAATTGTAATAATGCTGCGGATACGTTGCCAGCGTCTAAATTAAGATCAAGAATAATTTGATCAAAACCCATAGGTTCCGATGAAAGAGCTTGTAATACTTGAGATAATTCGGGATCTAAATCCGGTATAAATTTAGGGGGTTGAACCGGAATTTCAAATAAAGATAATTGTTGGGGTTCATCTAAAGCTGGCATTGCCCCCAATTGTTCCAGTAATTCATCTAAATCAACCGGAATTAGACTCGCCCCACCATTAATTAATTTCAAACACCCCTGAGAATTTTGATCATCCAAACGACCGGGTAAAACATAAACATCTCGACAGAATTCATTAGCAACATGGGCCGTAATTAATGCCCCGGATTTTTGGGGAGCTTCCATCACAAAAACAGCCCGACTTAACCCCGCAATAATCCGATTTCGTTGGGGAAAATGACGGGGATTAGGTTTAGTTCCCGACGGATATTCACTCACTAATAATCCTTGATTAATCACCGCTTCACAAAGTTGACGGTTTTCCTTGGGATAGGCAATATCTACCCCAGTTCCTAACGCGGCAATAGTTCGTCCTCCGACCTCCAAACAACTGCGGTGAGCTTGGGTATCAATTCCCGCCGCCATCCCCGAAACAATGGTAAATCCTCGACGGGTTAGGGTTGTACTAATTTGACGAGTCCAGCGACAGCCGTATTCTGTGGGGGTACGGGTTCCCACAATCGCCACCATCGGAGTAACACCTTGATTTTCAAGGGTTTCAACCCTTCCCCGATAATAGAGAACCG
>DATNRE010000786.1:0-6795 GCA_036703685.1 Candidatus Obscuribacterales bacterium | reverse complement strand
CTAAAAGTAACTTTTTAGCTAATATAAGTCATGAATTAAGAACGCCATTACATTCAATTTTAGGATTTAGTCAATTAATGTCACGCGATCCTATTTTTTCCCAAAGTTCTCAAGAGTTAGGAATTATTAATCGCAGTGCTGAACATCTATTAGAACTGATCAATGATATTTTAAATTTATCCCAAATAGAAGCAGGTAAAAATATATTAAATGAACAAAGTTTTGACTTTTATCAATTCTTAGATAACTTGGAGGCAATGTTAAAAATTAAAGCTACTTCCAAGGGAATTCAGTTTATTATTCAGCATGATAATCAGGTTCCTCAATTTATTATTAGCGACGAGAAAAAATTACGTCAAGTATTAATTAATTTACTGGAAAATGCTATTAAATTTACCACCCAAGGTCGAGTGATTTTACGCATAAAAGCCATACCATTTTTAGAAGATAAAACAGTTGAAACTACTCAATCTAAAATAGGTCTTAATTTTGAAGTAGAAGATACAGGCATAGGAATAAAAACAGAGGAAATTCAGGATTTATTTAACCCATTTGTACAAACTGAATCAGGAAAAAAAACTCAACAGGGTACGGGTTTAGGGTTGGCTATTAGTCAAAAAATTGTGCATATACTAGGAGGAAATATTACTGTTAATAGTATCTTTGAAAAAGGCAGTATTTTTCAGTTCACAATAGTAACAACGAAGGCAGAATCTCCTGAAATTTTACACCAACAACCTTTAGGAAAAGTTATTGGTTTATTACCTAATCAAACTGCTTATAAAATATTAGTAGTAGATAAAGTTTTTGAAAATCGTTTATTAATAAAACAATTGTTAAACTCCATAGGATTTGAAGTTTTTGAAGCCGAAAATGGTTTAGAAGCGATTCAAGTTTGGGAACAATATCAACCTGATTTAATTTGGATGGATATGCGAATGCCTGTGATGGATGGATATACAGCAACTCGCCAGATTAAAGAAAAACCCCAAGGTAAAAATACAGTGATTATTGCTTTAACCGCTAATGCGTTACAGGAGGAAGAACATATTATTTTTGAAGCTGGATATGACGATATCCTAAGAAAGCCGTTTAAAGAGGACGAATTGTTTAGTAAAATGGCTAAATATTTGGGGATTAAATATGTTTATGAAAATCAAAAGATTCAGGATTCTTTACCTATAAACCCAACTCAATCCTTAACGCCAGAAAATTTTAAAGAAATGCCCTTAGCATGGGTAAAACAATTGCATCAGATGGCGCTAAGTGGAGATGATAGTAAGGTAAAGGAGTTAATTAAACAAATCCCTGATTCTCAAGTAGAACTGGTAGAAATTCTGAACATATTAGTCAATGAATTTCGATTAGATACCATTAGCAATATCACAAAACTTATAATTTAATCCCCTTTATTTTTGACAAGAGTGTCTTTTTTTTCTGTTTCTGGTCGCTTTAAATCTAATTAAATTCGTTTAAATACTAATACATCATCCTGTTCATAGGTTAACTTAAAGTTGGGTTTTGCTTTTAATTGACTGGCATATTTTTCGCCTAAATCTTTGGTATCTGGCCAAGGATGGCGTAAATTTAAAATTACATAATCAAATTCTTTTAAATCAAAGTCCGGTGAGACTTGATTTAGCAATTTAATTGTTTGACGATGGGTTAAATGGGGAGCTAGTCGGTTATCTGTTAAAACCCCGGCTGAGGTTTCAACTTGGCTGATGGCATTTCCGACTGCTGGCCAATTATTAATCCGCGTAAAATAACCTATAACCTGAGTATGATCGGCCCATAATAAAAACACTAAACTTGACCAAAGAATAATCCATTTCGGTAGTTTTTGATTGGGTATCATAAACAGATGGGAAGTCTCAGAGGGAGGATGATGCTGAAATTTATTCCATAAACTCCATAACCCATTGGCGAGTCCTGGTTTTTCTTCCGCTAAGGTTTGAATCATGACTAATAATAAAAACGGTAAAGCCGGGAGAGAATATTGATAGATTAAACTGCGTTGCATGGGGTCAACGGATAAAATATTCAGTAATAAAGTGGGAAAGGCGGGAACTAATAAAATAAACTTTTTAGGATTTAACCACCAAATCACCGCCACACTAAATTCTAATAGATAAATAAAGGTATCCAGAGAAAATAGTTTTCCTAAAATTAACTGCGGTTTAGTAAAAGTATTAAAAATTACCTCTAAAACCGAACTTCCTAAATAGGCATATCGAGACACCCCAGCGGCTTCTTGACCACTATAAAAAGGAATCATAATTTGAGTAACAATTAAAAACCAAGCGATGCCTAAAGCCATGGCAATCATCCCATAAAAACGCCGTTGTTCAAAAAAGATTAACCAAAATCCTATAGCAATTACCGTTAAGGCAAAAACAGCTTTACAGGCTAATATCCAAAGAATTGATATAACAAACCAGAGAATTTTTTTCTGTTTTGCCGCTAAAATTGCTGCAAAAATTGCGGGTACAGCTAAAACATCGGGGTGAAAATCAAATAAATTAATATTAAAAATTTCAGGATAGAGTAAATAGGCGATCGCAACGGCTAAACTTAATCGTGGATTTAATCCTGCTAATTGAGCTAATTTCCAGGTTAATCCAGTTGCCGAACCTAAACAAATAGCTTGAACTAAAAATAACCAATAAACACTCGGATAAATTTTGTATAATAACGCTAAAGGATAAATAGCGATCGCGCCATGATCGCCAAAAAAATGAAACCCCAAAAAAGAGGAAATAGGTTGACTTCCTATACTAATTAAGTATATTATTTGATCATAAATTCCTAAATCATAGGCAGTAGACTGAAATAAAAAATGACGTAAACTGCTATAGAAAAATAAAATAATTGTGCCCATTCCCATAACTTTCCAGATAGAAAGGGAAAATAGGCCGTTAGTCTCTATCGCCGTTGAAGGTTCAGGATGGTCTGGGTGGGTTTGCATTTTATTGATGAATCACAACGAAATTCAGTCTACCTGAGAGTGAATCTTCTGAACAATAGAATCTTTGATTACACCTCAATTTTTTAATCCTTAGATGATATCCCCAACTCGATTCGGGATAGAATTGGGCAATGGGGATCAACCATCGTACTATGGTTATATCAAATACTTGTTAAGAAAAGATGAAAGCAATTACACTTCTGGGTTCTACAGGTTCCATCGGGACTCAAACCTTAGAGATTGTAGCAGAATATCCCGAACAGTTTCGGATTGTGGGACTCGCTGCCGGACGGAATATTACCCGATTAGCCCAACAAATTAGAGCCTTTCGCCCCAGTATCGTCGCCATTTCCAATCCTGAGCAGTTACCCGAATTAAAAGCCCTGATTAGTGATATTAACCCCCAACCGATTTTAGTAGCAGGGGATGAAGGAATCATTGAAGTTGCCCGTTATGGGGACTCGGAAGCCGTCGTGACCGGAATCGTCGGTTGTGCGGGTTTATTACCCACCATTGCCGCCATTGAAGCCGGAAAAGATATCGCCCTGGCTAATAAAGAAACCCTAATTGCTGGGGGGCCAGTTGTCAATCCTTTAATCAAAAAACATGGGGTAAAATTATTACCGGCCGACTCGGAACATTCCGCTATTTTTCAATGTTTACAAGGAGTTCCTGCATCGGGATTAAGACGAATTATATTAACAGCTTCTGGGGGAGCTTTTAGAGATTGGCCGGTTGAAAAATTAAAAGAAGTCACCGTCGCCGATGCGATTACCCATCCTAACTGGTCAATGGGAAAAAAAATTACCGTTGATTCAGCTACAATGATGAATAAAGGTTTAGAAGTCATTGAAGCGCATTTCTTGTTTGGATTAGAATATGATGATATAGAAATTGTGATCCATCCCCAGAGTATTATTCACTCCTTAATTGAGTTACAAGATACCTCGGTTTTAGCCCAATTGGGTTGGCCGGATATGCGTTTACCAATTTTATATGCCATGTCTTGGCCGGAAAGAATTTATACAAATTGGGAACGTTTGGATCTGGTTAAAGCCGGGAATTTAACCTTTAAAGCACCGGATGATCAAAAATATCCTTGTATGTCCTTAGCCTATGCTGCTGGCAGGGCTGGGGGTTCGATGCCTGCGGTTTTAAATGCGGCAAATGAACAGGCGGTTGCTTTATTTTTAGAAGAAAAAATTTCATTTTTAGATATTCCCCGTGTGATTGAATTAACTTGCGATCGCCATCGCATTGATAATCGTCAAGATCCAACTTTAGAAGATATTATAGAAGCCGATCGTTGGGCAAGACAAGAAGTCATTGCCGCTTCTGAAAAACTCAGCCAAAAAGTTGCGGTTTGAGGGAGTCAGGACTTTCCGATCACCTCCATAGACAGTCAGGGTAATTGATGAATTACCCCGACCGGGTTAAATCCCCAAATTGGCCGAACTCTTGATTGAGTCAAATCTTAAATGTAGAGTAAACTAGAGGGAATGGGTTGGAGAACTCGGACTTGGTTAAGCAGACAAAGCTATTCATGCAAAATTATCAACGGGTTAATGCGGGTGTGATCCCTAGTAAACACCTGAACTTTTGGGTGTGGATATCGCGTAGCAGCGCTATTCTAACGTTAGTCTTACTTTCAAGCGGAGTCAGCCTGGCTCAGTCCCCGTCGCCCAGGTCTGCCGAAACCAAACCCACGACTCCAACCGAAAAAGTCTCCCCAAAGGAGCGGCTGGAATTGGAGCAACTGCGACAACAGCAGGTTTTACAGGAACAAGTCCAAGCGGAAGCTCAACGGACTTTTAAACAGACCATGACCCTGTTTAATCTCTTGTTAGGATTGTTAGGGATTTTATTAGCAGCAACCCTACTGGGATTATGGTTATTACGGCGTTCAGTTGTCCGAGAAGTAACCGTTATTGTTAAAAATCATCTGAATGAATTAGGGGATTTAGAAGGCAAAATTGCCGCCGCCAATCAACAAATGCAAGCGGTAATTCAAGAAACCGATCGAATTGCCCAAGACCTGAATGCAGAAGCCGATGATTTTGAGGATGAATTAGGCAGCCGTCGGGCACAAATTGGGGAATGGTTAACGGAATTATCCCAAGTTCGTCAAGGGGCATTAGAAAATTTTCAACAGGAAACTCAAGCGGTTAGCCAAGAATTACATCGCTTAGAAATTGAGTTTTCTCAACAACTGGCCGAGTTACAAAATCGAGCCAGTAATCAACAGGATTTAATCTTACAAAATTTAGATCAACTGGGAACAAATTACGCGAATCACGTTGCGGGGTTACAGGCGGATGTGGACGGTCAAAAAAATACGGTTTTAGAGCATTTCAAACAATCAGAAACCGCCTTAACCCATCAATTGTCTGAGTTACAAATTCAAGTTCAAAATCAACGCGATAAACTATTCCAAACCTTAGAACAGGTAGGTACGGAATTTAAAACCACCCTATCCGGTTGGCAAACCGATGTCCAAGGTCAAAAGAATACCGTAGGCAAGAATTTACAACAAATTGAAACCGAATTAGCTCAGGAATTATCCCAACTGCAAAAACAGGCAGAAACCCAAAAAGATCGGGTCTTTGCCCGTTTAGAACGCTATGAAACGGATTTCGCCCCGCAACTCGAAGAAATTAGAGTTAAATCGGAACAAAAAGCCCAAGAACAAATTGATTTAGCCCTGAAAAATTTAGAGAAATTTGGCAATGATGCGGTGACTCAACTCTCCGAATCCCAAGGCAGAATTCAAGGACAAATGGAGCAGAAACTCCAACGCATTCAACAGTTAGAACAACAAGCCGAAACCCAACTAGCAAGCTATCAACAACAAATCCAAGGTCAAGTGGATGAAAAGTTACAAAGATTACAACAATTAGAAGCGGAATATGCGGCCATTATTGCCGATAGTCAAACCGGATGGAAAACTCAAAAAGAACGGATTGTTCAACGGTTAGAGAAGTTTGATCAAGATGTGACCGGGGTAATTGAACAGTTAAGAGGAGATTTACAAACCCGCAAGGAATCTACTTTTAATAAGTTAGATAAATTTGATTTAATGTTAACCGAACAGATTGCCGAAGTTCAAGCCGATGCTAATACTCAAAAAGCCGGAATTTTCCAAGAATTAGTGGCAATGCAGTCGGAAGCCTTAACCAGAAAAGATGAAATTCTCCAACAGTTATTAGCCGTCTCTCCGACGGATTTAATGGATTCGGCGGTTTCAGAAATGATGCAGAAAATTGATACCATTACGGATCAATTGGATCGGTTAAAATCCAATAAACCGGAGTTATTTTTAAACGTTGATGATTATGTTCAACGGGGAAATTTATTGTTTGCTGAAGGCCGTTATGAGGATGCTCTAGCGACTTTTCATCAAGTGGTAGAATTACAGCCTAATGATTATCGATCCTGGTTAAATCGAGGCATGGCATTAAGTCGATTAAAACGTCAAAATGAGGCGATCGCATCCTATAAAAAAGCCCTAGAAATTAAACCAGACTATCACCAAGCCTGGGTAGATTTAGGTGTAGCCTATGGCAAATTACAAAAACATCAAGAAGCCTTTGAAGCCTTTGATCAAGCGGTGAAAGCCAAACCAGAAGATGCTGTGGCTTGGTTAAATCGAGGTATGGCATTACAAGCAATTGAAAGATATCAAGATGCGACTACCTCCTTTGATCAAGCAATTGAATTCGATCCCGATAACTCCAAGGCTTGGAATTATCGAGGCTATGTTTTAATTAAGTTAAAACGGGGAAAAGAAGCCCTAGAAAGTTTAGATCGGACGTTAACTTTAAAACCAG
>DATNRE010000785.1:0-6751 GCA_036703685.1 Candidatus Obscuribacterales bacterium | reverse complement strand
ATGGGGAAGATGGAGAAGACCTGATTTTTGCTGGAGTCGGTCGAGACCTAGTTCTCGGTGGCCCGGGGAACGATAGCATCGATGCGGCCGAAAATAATGACACCGTATTTGGTGGAACGGGGAATGATTCTATTATTGGCGGTGATGGGGACGATCTGGTCAATAGTGGCGACGGTGCCGATACACTCTTAGCCGGGACTGGAGATGATTCCGTCTTTGGGGGTGCGGGAAATGACTCCATTGTGGGTGATCTTGGGGACGATAGTATTTTTGCTGGCGATGGTTTAGATACGGTATTTGGAGGAATTGGCAATGATTTAGTCTTTGGAGATGAGGGCAATGATACCCTGTTTGGGGGTGAAGATGATGATACCTTGGCCGGAGGCGGCGGTGCGGATAGTTTAATTGGAAATGTGGGGAATAATTCCTACTATTATTTAGCTCCGACCGAAGGTGTTGATGTGATCACCGAATTTAATATTAATGGTGATGATCGATTCCTCTTTAGTTCTTTCGGTTTCCCCGGTTTCACCACCGCAGAAGGAACCGTTGTTCCCCTACAGGGAATTATTATTTCTAACCTGGGTTCGGAAGGGGATGATATTAGTAATAAACAGGTGATCATTTTCCAAGATACCTTTGATAATGTTCAAGCGGTGAATGCCGCCTTGAAAAATCAAAAAGGATCGGTTGAGGGTGCAGCCTTCTTTGTTTATCGTAATAACTTGAGTTATTCAGCTTTTCCGGGTGCTTATGTTGTGGGCTATGATCCGAATTTAGGTGATGATAGTTTACCTGCTTTTGATTTAGGGATTCTACCCTCTATTGATCCACAAACTAATAATATTAGTACCCTAATCGGGCCTAGTGATTTTGTGATTATCTAAGAATTCTGTAGTAAGCCCGACCGGGCTGTCTTCAGATAACCCTAAAGGGCTTACTACCAATTTAATATTCGATATCCCTATTTCCAGCAAAGGATTCTGATTATGACAAGTTCTATTATCAATACAACCCCAGCAAATTTAGCGTTAAGAGTTTTACCGAGTAATGACCTGTACAATACAGGAAGTTCCGTCTTAATTTTTGCCACCTCAATTCCAGGAAGATTTGAAACTTTTCCCGCAGATGTTCAGTCTTTTGTTCCCCTGTCTAATGGTATCGGAACTACTTTACCTGGAGCCACAGGGGGAGTGATCTTTGTACCTGGGGAACCGATTTTAGAAGCAATATCTATTGAAACTAATACACCTATTTATTTAGCTGAAACAGAAACTGGTCAATTTCAAAGTTTAAATGGTGAAATCACCGGAGATGTTCAAACCGGGCCGGCTGGAAGTTTTATTTTTACTCCCAATGGATTTAGCCCGGAAACCCCGGCACCGACGGCAACACCCAGTCCTACGGATGCTCCAAGTCCCCCGGATACATCTGCACCCCCAGCTACCCCCAGTCCCACCGCTACCCCCAGTCCTACGGATGCTCCGAGTCCTACGGATACCCCCAGTCCCACCGCTACCCCCAGTCCCGAACCCGAAGCCCGACCGATTCAGATTCAAGGGGCAGGGACAGGGACAGAGGCAGATGACACCATTATTGGCAGTGGTCAAAATGATACGATTTCTGGGTTAGAGGGGAATGATACCATCTTTGGATTAGGCGGAAATGACCTCCTCCAAGGCGATGCCGGACAGGATCAAATTAATGGGAATGAAGGCAATGATGCCATTGTCGGAGGGTCAGAGGATGATTGTCTGCGGGGAGGTCAAGGAGATGATTTAATCTTTGGGGATGCCGGGAATGATCTGGCTTTTGGGGATAGGGATAATGATACCTTGAATGGTGGCGCCGGGGCCGATAGTCTGTATGGCGGCCAGGGCAATGATAGTATCCGAGGCGGGGGAGACGATGACCTCCTCTATGGCGACAAAGGCAATGATATGGTATCGGGTGATACGGGAAACGATACGGTCTTTGGTGCAGACGGAGACGATATTTTATATGGTAATTCCGGTCAGGACTTCTTGGATGGGGGGGTTGGAAATGATCAACTTTTTGGCGGCGGAGATGATGATAGTTTAGTGGGCGGTCAAGGGGTTGATATCCTCTACGGAGATTTAGGAAATGATACCCTTTCGGGCGGGGATGATAATGATCAACTATTTGGGAATGCCGGGGATGATCTCCTGAATGGAGATGATGGAGCCGATAGTTTATATGGCGGTGGGGGGGAAGATATTCTCAATGCTGGAAAAGGTCGGGATTTCCTGTCCGGTGATGCTGGGAATGATTTATTAGCCGGGGAGGCGGGGGTAGATACCCTGACTGGGGGTACGGGAGATGATATTTTTGTTGTCGGTTATGTGATTACTCAATCACCTAATGGGGGTAGTTTTATTACGGGAACTACCGGGGGTACTAGCGTTGATTTAGCAGATATTGTTACGGATTTTACGACCAACGATAGGATTGGGCTATCTGGAGGACTGACATTTCAAGATCTCGAAATTGCCCAAGGTCAAGCCGCTAATGCCAGTAATACCATTATCAGAGATAGGAATACGGGTGAATTTTTGGCGGTGTTACAGGGGGTTAGCGCCAGTGTCTTAACGGAAGATAGTTTTGTTCTTGACCCCACTGTTCCCCTTCCCCCCACACCAGAACCCACACCCACACCAGAACCCACACCCACACCAGAACCCACACCAGAACCCACACCGGAACCCACACCGGAACCCACACCCACACCGGAACCCACACCCACGCCACCGACCACAACTCCACCGACTACAACTCCACCAACCACAACTCCACCGACTACAACTCCACCGACTACAACTCCACCAACCACAACTCCACCAACCACAACTCCACCCACTACCTCACCAACTACACCGCCACCGCCACCGCCACCCATTCCCTCTCAACCCACTCGTCCCCCAGTGGAACCGCCGACTCCGGCAATTTTAGCAATGGAGAATGACACAGTATCGGGTTTACAGAATACCCTATTGGATATTCCCGATAGTACCATCATCCTTAATGATACGGGGGTGGGACTACTTACCATCACCGGAATTACGGAACCTGCCAATGGACAAGCCAGCTTAAATCGAAATGCCCGATCAATTACTTATGTTCCTGATAAAAACTTTTCCGGTTTTGATACTTTTGAATATCAGATCCGAGATGATAACGGAGCAACGGGAACCGCAACGGTTACGGTGAATGTGATATCTATTAATGAGCCTCCGATTTTGGATCTCAGCAGTTCTCAACCTGGGAATAATTACAGCACGGTTTTTGTGGAAGGAACAACTCCTATTGCTATTACTGGAAGTGTCAGTATTATTGATGCCGATGATACGGAATTGACCTCCGCTACGATTACTTTAACTAATATTCCCGATGGTGAAATTGAAGGGTTATCTATCCTGGGAACCTTGCCCAGTGGCATTACAGCCGGAGCCTATGACCCAGAAACCGGAATTATTCTCCTAACTGGAACTGCCCCAATTGCCAGTTATGAAACCGCACTTTCTCAGGTGGTTTATAGCAATAGTTCCCAAAATCCCAATACTCAAAATCGGGTTATTAATGTTGTGGTTAGCGATCGCCAAGATAATAGTAATATTCCGACTAGCACGATTACAGTGGATGCAGTTAACGATCCTCCGGTAAATACGGTTCCTGGGTCGCAAGTTGCCAACGACAACGAACCCATTATATTTAGTCAAGCGGACGGAAATCAAATTTCTATTAGTGATCCTGATGCGGGCATTAATCCCATTCAAGTGACTTTGACCGCGAGTACCGGAACCCTAACCCTGGGAACAACCCCTGATAATGTGGAAATTTCTGGGGATGGAACCACAAGTATTACCTTAGTGGGTCGAATTGATAATATTAATCCGGCCCTAGATGGTTTAACCTTTACCCCACCCGTACCCTTTACCACCTCAGCCACCCTACAAATCCTCACAACGGATCAAGGAAATACGGGTAGTGGTGGCCCGCAACAAACGGCGAGTACAATTACGATTAATGCCTCCAACCAGCCACCGAATGCGGTGAATGATAGTGTGGTGGGGACACAAAATCAACTCTTGACGATCGCTACCTCAACTCTACTGGCTAATGATAGCGATCCCGATAATGACCCGTTAACCATTACTCAAGTAAGTAATCCGATTAATGGGACAGTGACTTTAAATAATAGTAATGTTCTATTTACCCCCGCCCCTAACCATACAGGGCCAGCGAGTTTCCTCTATACTATTAGTGACGGGAATGGGGGAACCAGCAGCGCCACGGTGGACGTGACGGTTAATTCAGTTAATCGTCCACCCAATGCGGTGAATGATAGTGTGGTGGGAACACAAAATGTACTATTAACGATCGCCTCCTCAACCCTTCTGGCTAATGATACCGATCCCGATAATGACCCGTTAACTATTACTCAAGTGAGTAATCCGATTAATGGCACAGTGACTTTAAATAATAGTAATGTTCTATTTACCCCCGCCCCTAACCATTCCGGGCCAGCGAGTTTCCTCTATACTATTAGTGACGGGAATGGGGAAACCAGCAGCGCCACGGTGGACGTGACGGTTAATCCCAATCAACCCCCCACCCTAGACTTAGATGGGAGTCAAGCGGGAAATAATACTCAAGTCACCTTTGAGCAAGGACAGCCGGCCGTTGCGATCGCCAATGCCGCTAATATTGTGATTACCGATCCTGACAATACCACCGCCGAGTCAGCTACCCTCACCTTAACTAACCCCCTGAATGGCGGTTCAGAAAGTCTATCGGTTAATGGTGTGTTACCTACGGGGATTACAGCCAGTAGTTATAACAGCACCACTGGAGTTTTAACCCTAACCGGGAATGCTGCGATTAGTGCTTATCAAACGGCGATCGGACAAATTATCTATAACAATACGGCCAATCCTCCCAATACCGCCACCCGCACCGTGGAGGTGAAGGTGAATGATGGAACTAATAATAGTAGTACCGCAGCGAGCACGATTACCGTAATTGCGGTAAATCAGCCTCCAGTGGCGGTTCCTGACGGCCCAATTTTTGCTAACAATGGCATCCAATTCCCGATTTCTCCCCTGGATAATGATACTGACCCCGATGGAGATATTCTGACCTTGACCTCGGTGGATAATCCCTCCACGGCCCAGGGCTTAGTCACTCGAGGGGGCTCCTTAGTTCAGTACACCCGTTTGGGAACTGCGACGGGGTTGGATAGTTTCAACTACAGTATAAGTGATGGTCAGGGCGGAACCAATAATTCCACCATTACCATTAACCTTTTACCCGTTGCCGATGATAACCCCAACTCAGTAACCGGAGGTGGTTTTGGCGATAACCTCAATGGTCTAGGCGGAAATGATACCCTAAGCGGTTTGGATGGGAAAGATTCCCTCCGAGGAGATGCCGGGAATGATTTACTCCTGGGGGGAAGTGGAACCGACTTGCTACAGGGTGGAATTGGAGACGATACCCTAAACGGAGGTTTAGCCGCCGATAGCATGACCGGGAATGCTGGAAATGACCAATTCCGTTATGATAGCGCCGATGACGGCGGAGGGCCTGGGTTTAATGCCAGTTCTAATACTGAGATTAAATCCCAAATTGGCAGTAATTTATATGATACAATTAGCGATTTTGAAGGGTTAGGGGCTGTGATCGGCGATCGCATTAGTTTTGCCACAACGGTGATTGCCTCTTTTGCCAGTATTGGAACGGCCGTACAAACTAACATTACTGCGGATGTAATTCCGGGTACAAATCCGGGTCTATTTGCCTTTAATGATGGTAGTAGCACTTACCTGATTTACGATGGAAATGGCGATAATACCACGGGGAATGATTCTCGAATTTTAGCTAAATTAGACAATATTAATGGAGTTACAGCCCTGGATGTGAATGATTTTGCTGGAGTTGCTGGGCTGAATCGTTCTCCGATTATTCCAGGGAATACAACCGTTAATATTAATGAAGATGTGATCACGAATTTAGGAATTGTACCTCCGGTTGATCCCGATAATGATCCGTTAATTATTACGGTTAATAGTATTCCCGATATTAATAAGGGCATCGTCAGAATTACGGGTCAAACTAACTCGATTATTCTGGGTCAAACCTTAACCAGTGCTGAAATTAGTCAGGTAGAATTTGTTCCTAAACCCAATATTAGCGGGGCGGCGGGGGTCTTTCTTTATAGTGTTAGTGATGGTCAAAATCCGGCGGTGAGTCAAACTATAACTATTAGTATCACGGAGATTAATGATCCTCCGATCGCCGTTAATGATGGCCCAATTTTTACGAACAATAGCATCCAATTCGCTATTTCTCCCCTAGATAATGATAATGACCCCGATGGCGGGGTTCTCACCTTGACCTCGGTGGATAATCCGTCTACCGCCCAGGGTTTAGTCACTCGAGGGGGTTCCTTAGTTCAGTACACCCGTTTGGGAACTGCGACCGGGCCAGATACTTTCAACTATATTATTAGTGATGGTCAAGGGGGAACGGCTGCGGCGAGTATTACCATTGACCTCTTACCTGTTTCTGATGATAACCCCAACTCCCTCACCGGAGGTAGTTTTAGCTATAACCTCAATGGTCTGGGGGGCAATGATACCCTGAGCGGTCTGGATGGTAATGATACCCTGCGAGGAGATGCTGGGAATGATAGTTTATCGGGAGGCAGTGGAAACGATACACTTCAGGGCGG
>DATNRE010000784.1:0-2574 GCA_036703685.1 Candidatus Obscuribacterales bacterium | reverse complement strand
GGGCGCGACGAATGGCGCGAGAAACGGCCCCTACCGCTTCATTTTGACCAATTAAACGTTCATGTAAGATATCTTCCAATTTCAATAATTTTACCGATTCCGATTCGGTTAATTTATTGACATTAATACCCGTCCATGCCGCTAAAATTTCGGCAATATCGTCTTCAGTTACGACTAAACCCGTACCCGCGATATCGGTTTTTTGAGCGGGGGTTTCCAGTTTATCTTTGATTTCCAATTCCCGATCGCGCAGTTCACTGGCTTGATCGAAATCTTGGAGTTTGACAGCCGTTTCTTTTTCGCCAATAACTTTAGTTAATTCCCGTTTTAATTCCCGCAATTCGGGGGGAACTTTGGAATTCATCACCCGAACTCGCGAACCCGCTTCATCAATTAAATCAATGGCTTTATCGGGTAAAAAGCGATCACTAATATAGCGATCAGATAGGGTCGCCGCCGCGTATAGGGCCTGATCGGAAATTGTTAATTGATGGTGTTGTTCATAGGCGCGACGCAACCCGAACAGAATTTCCACGGTTTCTTCCACGGTGGGTTCGCCGACCATCACGGGTTGGAACCGCCGTTCCAGGGCCGCATCCCGTTCAATATATTTGCGGTATTCATCCAGGGTAGTCGCCCCTAAGCATTGCAACTCACCCCGGGCGAGGGCGGGTTTGAGCATATTGGAGGCGTCCATAGTCCCTTCGATGGAACCTGCACCCACAATGGTATGCAGTTCATCGATGACTAAAATGATATTTCCGGCGGTACGAATTTCTTCGACAATGGTTTTTAGCCGTTCTTCAAATTCCCCCCGGAAGCGGGTTCCCGAGATCAGGGTTCCCATGTTCAAGCTGATCACTTGTTTGTTTTCGAGGACGTCGGGAACATCGTTATTCACAATGCGTTGGGCCAAGCCTTCCGCAATGGCGGTTTTTCCCACCCCCGGTTCACCCACCAACACCGGGTTATTTTTCGTGCGGCGTCCCAGAATTTGAATTACCCGCTCAATTTCCCGTTGACGACCGATCATCGGGTCAAGTTTGCCTTCGGCGGCCAGTTGGGTGAGGTTGGTGCCGAATTCGTCGAGGGTGGCGGTTTTGGTGGACTTGCTGCGACCGCCTCCTCCGGGGGCGACGGTGGCTTCTTCCCCGAGGGAGCGAATGACCTCAGTTCGCACTTGAGAACGGTCAACCCCTAGATTTTCTAAGACTTTGGCGGCCACTCCTTCATTATCTTGGAGGAGTCCGAGTAAGATATGTTCGGGGCCAATATAGTTATTCCCCATTTGTCGCGCTTCTTTCATCGCGGTTTCAAAGATGCGTTTGGCCCTAGGGGTAAAGGGAATTTCTACCGGGAGGAAACCTGACCCGCGACCAATAATGGCCTCGACTTCTTTTTGGACTTCCCGCAGGCTTACCCCTTGCGCCGTCAGGGTTTTGGCGGCGATACTGGTGCCTTCGCTCATTAAGCCCACAAGAATTTGTTCTGTTCCCACAAAGTTATGTCCCAGGCGTCGGGCTTCTTCCTGAGCTAACATCACCGCCTTAATTGCCTTATCCGAGAAGTATTCAAACATTTTTATGCTCACTCCCTTATGACGTTTATTTTTATGGAGTTGTCATCCCCGGTGGGGGACGATGATAGGTTTTAATGTCCCGATGTAAATTTTTATTGAGATACTACAACCTAATGTAACGTTATTGGGGTCAATGTGTAGTGGGGACACCCGTAATTTTACAGGAGGTTGCCATTGCTCCCCCGGATCGATATAATGTCACGGACTTTGACCCGGGTAGGCCATTGATTTTGATCGTCTCAGGCGGATATGTCCTAACGGATAGTTGGGCTAGTTTAGGGGTGGGTGAGGAATTATGCGATCGCTAATCTCATTTTAATTCTTTATTATTCTTTTTAGGTAAGGGAGGTAAACTCGATCCTAGGATGAATTAGATTTTAATACATTTTTATAACGGATTTAGAGTTTCTATAAATTTGCGATCGCTAAAAAAAGCAGCTAATCAATCTATTGAGATTGTTTAGTTTTAGTCATTAGCAATGCTTAATTTTAAAATTTATGCTTAATCAATATTTAAGCAAAATTGACCTTAATAGGTGGAATCTTAATCATCAAATTAGCATTAACAGTAACATCAATCATCCCAAAACCACCTTTAGAGGGTTGTACTGCATCATAACGAATTCTAACCCCAGTATCAGAATAACTATTAGGATAGCCCCTAAAACTGCTATTATTCCAATCTCGCCAATCAGAATAATCGATTCCTCCTGCCATTCTGGGTAAAATTGCAGCTTGAATTTGAGGAGTTGTTAGGCGTGTATTTTCCTGCAAATATTGTGCTGCGATCGCCATTCCAATAGAAGCAGCACCCGAAAATGCAGATAGGGTGGGTCTACTATCTTCAATGCGAGGAAACACAAGTGCTGCATTATTACCTAAACTTTCACGACGTTCTGATCCGATTATTACCGAATATTGAGGACTTCTAATTTCCGCAACCGTAACATCTTGAAATTGCCGATGTAAAAACTCCCGTTGTGCTAACTGAACTT
>DATNRE010000783.1:0-11806 GCA_036703685.1 Candidatus Obscuribacterales bacterium | reverse complement strand
TGACTCAGAATTTTATTTAAAGGATTGAGTAAACGGGGGGTTTCTTTTTCCCGATTCGCTTCTATAAAAATCCCCGTTCCCAAGGTCGCATTTCCAAATAATACCCATTGTGTAATGATCGCTCGTTCTTCAACAGAGTTCGGGAGTTTTCCGTGTTTTTCAGCTAAATATAATAAAATTGCGCCCGACTCCCACAGTTGAAAATCATCTTCTACAATAGCAGGAACTTTACCAATCGGATTAATCGATAAAAATTCAGGTTGCAGATGTTCCCCCGCCGCCATATCTAATAAAATAAACTCGTAGGGAACCCCAATTTCTTCTAAATACCATTGAACAATTGAAGCCCGACTGCGAGCACCACCATACAGTTTTAACATGAATCTTTATCCTTTTTTAAGATGAGAACTTTCTAAAAAAGTTTATCATAAAAGTAGAAAGACAAAACAGAATTAATATCCAGACCCAGGAAAAAGAAACGTGTTTGATAATATCTGCAAATTTCTAGCGGAGAATTTTTCCCAGGATTTAGCCAGTTGGTTATTAGGTTTTCCGATTCAGTTAACACAACTGAGTCCAAGGTCGTTATCCTTAGAACCGATTCGCGCAGATTCCTTAATTTTACTCCAATCTGATGAGTTGGTATTGCATACGGAATTCCAAACTCAACCGGATGTAATGATGCCCTTTCGGATGTTAGATTATCGAGTGAGGGTATATCGACGGTTTCCGCAAAAGTCAATGCGTCAGGTGGTGATTTATTTACAGCCAACAAAATCCCCTTTAGTTCAACAAAATACCTTTAGATTAGAAAAAACCTCCCATGAATTTGAGGTCATTCGTCTTTGGGAACAGCCAACAGAGGAGTTTTTGAGAATACCTGGGTTATTACCTTTTGCGGTATTAAGTCAGACTAATGATCCCGCCCTGGTCTTAACTCAAATCTCCCAAATAACTCAACAAATTACAGATCGGCGAGTTCAAAGTAATTTAATGGCCGCATCTGCAATTCTCGCCGGATTAGTATTAGAACCCGAAGTCATTCAACGGATTATCAGGAGTGATATTATGCAAGAATCTACCATGTATCAAGAAATTTTACGACAAGGTAAAGAACAGGGTCGCGCGGAAGGTCTTACCGAAGGTCGTGCGGAGGCCTTAAAACAAGTGGCAATTCTATTACTCAAAATGGGCATGGGTTTAGAACAAATTGCCGAAACAACACAATTAACTGTTGCTCAAATTCAAGAGTTACAACAAACCCAAGAACAGGAAAATCAAAATAATTAAACAAAAATGGGAGGCAATTTCTTGAAAATCAAGCTAATATCAAGGAATTTTGCCCCCATAAAAATCCCTTAAATAGAATTACAGAACTTGGTGGGTATAAGCGTGTTGTTTGACATTATCTTCCGTCCGAATCATGCGCTCGGAATTTAAAACCCGTTTTCGTTCTAAGGAGTAATTAAATTCTTTAAAACTGGTTCCTAAAGGAATATGAAGTTTAGCTTGGGGTCGATTCTTGTAAGTGCGAGTAGCGGCGATCGCGCGATCGCTAAAATTCTCACAAAAATGGGCATCTGTTGTTAATTCCGGGGGAATTTTAGCCTCTGCGTTCATCAAAATAGAACCTAATCTCACCGCTAAAGCCACTTCATAGGAAGTCGGAACTCCTTTAAGAACTGCTTCTAAAGCCGCTGAGGGAATGGGTTCAACCACTTTCACTTGATGAACTTCCCCATCTTCTTTCACAAAACAGGTCGCTAAACCAATGACGACATAATCATCAGTCGAGAGATCAGGGGCGTTAGGATAAGCTGTTGCAGTTGTCATAAAAATTAAAAGGTTCAGAATTCCAAGAATCATTCGCTGGTTGCATTGTACCAAGTTCCGATCTTCCCCACCCAAACCGAATTAAACCTTGAAAGGGTCTAAACCCTTAGCTGAGTTTAACAACAGGGATATTGTGAAAATCCTTGAGCTTCACATTTTGCTAAAATATTTAATCAAACTTTATCAAAATACCCCTGGGGTTTTCGGTTGGGCTTGAGCAATGGCCACTGTTGACCCTCGATAAATTTGCTTAGAAACCAGTAAGGTTTTGACTCCAGCAGCTTGTAAGGCGGCGGCTTCAGCTACACTCGGTGTTCCGACTGCTATTCCCACCCGATCAGAAGGGTTAGGAACCTCCACAGACCGCAATAACTCCGACGAGAAGGTGCGTAGGGGCCAATTTTTGGCTTGGCACAATTCCACTAACCCGGGTTCATTCCCTTTGATATCTAAAGTGGCAATGCCGGCGATCGCATTTTCCTCTAAATTATACTGTTGTAAAACCTGCTGAATGGCTGTTTCAATCAGACTTCTAGGGGTTAACCGTCCACAACCGACACCGACCCACAACAGCTTGGGAAACCACGGAGTTTTAGGAGTATCAAATCTTACCATCTTCTGCCATTGGGAAAAACTCATTAGGTAACAGTAATCGATTAAGATAGAGAAATTGTTTCTTTGATGATCATTAATGGAAAAAACTCCTATTTATATAATTATCGGGTATGGGGGCATCCTTAAACAGACCCAAACTTCTGAGCCCGTTGTCAATTTTTCTTTTAGGTAAAAAGGCGGAGCATCTATAATGGATCAGAGAACAGAATTATTATTAAAACTCGATATTTTTAAAGAATTTTATACCGAAGAAGTCGAAACTATTAGCGAATATTTTTCGATTCATAAGTTCTTTGATTTACAGGTGATTATGCCTAAAACAGGTCAGGATTCCTCCTTTGGAATTATTCTATCTGGAGAGGTCAGCATCAGTGATGACCAGATAGAAAATTCCAGTCGTACTAAAGGAGATATCCTGGGGGAAATGGCATTTATTCATGGCTTTCGATCGGATTTTATTGCCGCCAGTGATGGGGCGATCGCGATTATGACCTTTGATGATATTGAAAAGCTCAAACACAAACACCCTTATTTAGCAGTTAAATTAGTGGATTTTGTCACCCGTAATCTGATTAATAATTTACGAAAAAATGATAAAAAAGATAATACGGAAATTCTGGTATTATTAGCCGATGATCATTTGTTTTCAGATTTAATTAATTTAATTAAGGATCATCTTCATATTATCAATAAATTTTCCATCTTCACCTCCGAAAAATTAAAAATAATCTTAGAAAAAAGCACAAATTTAACTATTAGTCAAGTGATTGAACCCGAAAGTTTGATTTTAGGTGAAACCGCTATTGGTTATCAAATTCTGTTAGATCAAGTCAAAGCAATTATGTATCTTCGAGATCCGGTAAAAGTCGAATCTAACCCGGCATCCGTTGAAGCCCTATCGCGGTTATGTGACTTACAACAGGTTTTATTTGCCACTAATTTATTAACGGCAAATGCCATTTTTCAGTATTTAGAATAAAATTAATTAAGCCCAGGAGATCATCCCATGAGTCAACGAGTTTTAATCCTAGGAGGACGAGGAAGAATTGGCAATAGTGTTGCCGAAGATCTAGCCCAACATACCGCCGCCGAGATTACCATTACCGGACGGAAACTAACGGAAAATATAGGAATTAATCCCCGATTTCAACAGTTAGAATTAGATCTCAATGATCAAGCTAAATTAGAAACCGCGATCGCTCATTCCGATTTAGTCATCCACTGTGCCGGGCCGTTTCAATCTCGAGATTTAGGAGTTTTAAAAACCTGTATTCAACATCACGTTAACTATATTGATGTCAGTGATAATCGAGACTTTACCCGCAGGATTTTAGACCATTCTGAAGCCGCTAAAAAAGCTGGAGTTACCGCTATTATTAATACGGGTATTTTCCCCGGTATTTCTAATAGCATGGTGCGTCAAGGTGTAGAACAATTTGATCAGGTAGAAAAAATCCACTTAAGTTATGTGGTTGGGGGGTCTGGTGGCGCGGGAATTACTGTTATGAGAACCACATTTCTTGGGTTACAATCCCCTTTTCCAGTGTGGATAAACGGACAATGGCAAACGATTAAACCCTATAGCGAACGAGAAACCATTGAATTTCCTCCACCCTACGGAAAAACCGGGGTTTATTGGTTTGATATGCCAGAATGTTTCACTTTGGTAGACTCTTTCCCCGTTAAAACTGTAATTACCAAATTTGGCACTATTCCCGATTTTTATAATTATTTAACTTGGAGTGTCGCCCATTGGTGGCCAGAAAGTTGGCTAAAAAATCCCGCCGTGATTGAGTTTTTATCCCAGGTCAGTTATCGGATGACCCATGTAACCGATCTTTGGAGTGGAATAGGGGTAGCAGTTCGTTCCTGTGTTACCGGAATTAAACAGGGAAAAACCATTGATTTTTGTTCTACCATTGTTCATGAAAATACCGCTAAAATTGCCGGAATTGGCATCGGAACCATTGCGGAACTTTGCTTAAAGGGTGAACTACAAAAGCCCGGAGTTTGGCCCGTAGAACAGGTACTTTCGACTCCCTTATTTGAAGCTGGCTTGAATCAACGGGGCGTTAATATTCAAACCTATTTTAATTAGAAATTAAACAGACTAACGCAAAAACGGCGGGCGTTTAGTATCCGTGTCCGTTTTATTTTTAGCCGACTCAGCTAAGAAACGTTTTAAAGCTTTTTCACGGTTTTTCATAAACGCCCCCCAAAACCCCGGTTGAAACTCATCCATCGTTTTTGCTAAAGCCCAAACATCGATTGCCAGGATGTTGTACATTCGTTCATCTTCACACTTGAGAGTATTAATCTGTTCTAGGAGCTTGCGTTTTATACTGGCAATTGATTGATCTTCATCGTTGGTGGTCATATTGAACGTTTAATAAAATGGCGTAGCAGTTTAGAATCAACACAGTGAGTTCTAGCAGAATACTTTTGATTAATATGTTACGTCAAACTTCTTTGGGCGCCCTAGGTTTAGTGGTGGGTGGAATCTTAACTGTAGTGGGTTTTGCCGCTTATTTTGCGGATAATGCCACCTTAAACTTAGCGGGATTTTTCTATGGAATTCCCGTCTTGTTAGGGGGTTTAGCCCTGAAAGCGGCCGAACTCAAACCTATCCCTTTTACTCAAGAGACATCCCCGGAGGTCTTAGCCCGCCGAGAAAAACAGGCTACAGACACCCAAAATCAAGTCCGCAAGGATATCACCCGATATCGCTACGGCCAAGAAGCCCATTTATCCGATGTCCTCGAACGTCTGGGACTGAGCCCCAACCGTGAAGAACGTCCTCTCCTCCAAGGTGTGCGAGAAACCTTAATTAATGATTCCTATTCGTTAATTTTACAGTTTTATTCTCCGTTTATGTCTCTGGAAAATTGGCAAAAAAAACAGGAAAAAATTGCTCAGTTCTTTGGCCCTAATTTACACGTTGAAATTAGCCAACCCCAAGCCGAACAAATTGATGTGGCTTTAATTTCCGATCAGGATTAGTTTTTATTTTTGGAAAAGATAAAATATCTAAAGGTCAGGGCGGGTTCGATAATATTTTTTATTCATTATAAACTCGCCCAACTCTCTCTATTCATCAATCAGTATCAATTTAACCCGAAAAGCATTAATTAAGGAGATAACAGTCATGCAAATTACATTAAGTCAAGAACAAACACACCTGCTAGAACTATTAGTACAGCAAGGTCGGTATACTTCATTGGAAGATGCGATCGATACCGCATTAATGTTTCTAGCTGATGAAATTTTATTAAATGAATCAGAAGAAAATTCAGAATATTTGGGTTGGCTTGAACAAACACGGCAGAAAATTGAGGAAGGATTAGAACAGTCAAAACGAGGAGAATCTTTTGATGGAGAAATGGTCATTGCTCAACTTAGAGATAAAGTTAAATTAGCGAAAGAAGTACAGACATGAATCGTTTTATCATAACGGTTACTGCCTGTAGAGATTTAGAAGAAATTTCTACTTATTTTCTGGCAAAAAGTGTAGAAGCTGGAGATCATTTTGTCGAGGGATTTAACAAAAAATGTCAGTATTTAGCCCGCTTTCCCCATTTGGGACGTTCTTATTCTCAATTTAGTCCAAATTTACGCGGGAGTCCCTTGATGGGTTATATTATTTTTTATCAGGTGATTGAAGACGGCATTGAAATTGTGCGAGTAATTAGTGGTTATCGGGATTTGCCGGATATTTTTAATAAAAAATAAAGCCCTACTTATTAAAGCATGGCTGTTTCATTTTCCTGGCTTCCAAACAGTTGAAACTGTTACTACACAGTCTAAAGCGCATTTTAGGGTTGACCGCGATTTGTTAATAACTAATATTTGATTTCCCAACCCGCGCCGGCGGGTTTCGTCTGTGTAGCGACAGATTTCAATCTGTCGGAATCTGAAAACATGAAACTTGAAAATCAAGGGTTTTAGGCAAATAAACTATGGTGAGAAATAGTTAAAATAGTGACGGGGTTAAGGGGAGAAAAACCGGTTAAGTTAGCAAGGGGAACCGAACGAGATAACTGGACATTGAGAATCCGATAACTCCAACTGCGTTCAATCCGTTTTCGTTGTTCTAACCAATTTAACGCGGTGTTTAAATGTTCAAGAGTTGCCAAGGCTAAAACAATTATACCACCCGGACTTAAACGAATACTACAAATTCCTAATATTTCGCTCAGATTTTCCCCACTTCCACCGATAAAAATTCGATTGGGTGAGCGTAAATGATGTAAAATATCCGGTGCTTCTCCATGAATTGAAATAACATTATTCACTTGAAACCGTTGACGATTTTGTTCAATTAATGTGGTTCCGGTTGCTGTTTTTTCAATTGCATAAATTGTAGAATCTGGAAAAAGTCGAGCAATTTCTATGGAAACGGAACCCATTCCGGCGCCAATATCCCAGATCGTTTGTTTGGGTTGTAAACCTAATTCTGCTAATACTAAAGTTCTAATTTCCCGTTTTGTGATCAGTTCGGGGCGATCGCTATAACTAAAAAATAGTTGATCGGGAATACCAAAAGTTGGAATTTTAGATAAATCAAAGGTTTCTATTTCTGAGCGAGATTGACGTAATAAAATGACAATATTTAAGGGGGAAAAAACTTGATTTTTTAATATTTCTATATCCCAGGGTTGGACTCGTTCATCATTTCCACCTAAATTTTCACAAACCCAAAATTGATAATTACTGGGTAAATCTAAACTACTGATTAATTGAGCGATCGCCGAGGGATTATAACTATTATCTGTTAGAATTGCTATTTTTTCTACCCCTTGTTGTAATGCTTGAATTAAGGTTTCCATAGACCGACCCTGGGCCCGGAGAATTTGAGCATCTTGCCAAGGGGTTTTAATACGATTAAAAGCTAATTGAATCGAACTAATATGGGGATGAAAGGTTAATTTTTCTGGGGAAAATTCCGCTACTAATAAACGACCCAATCCAAAAAATAACGGATCACCCGATACTAAAACTACAATATAATTATTAATAGATGGCTTATTTTCGATTTCCCATCTGATCAGTTGTTGACGAATGGCTATAATTGTTTCGGTTAAATCTGCTAACACCAACCGCGAGGCTGAATATTCAGGAAAATAACTTAAATGGCGATCGCTCCCGACTAATACCGTCGCTCCCCTAACTAAATCAAGCACAGACTCACTCAGTCCCGATGCTCCTTCTAACCCAATGCCAATCACATGAATCATCGATCAGGATTTCCTATTGCCTGTGGCCCTTTTCCCGTTCTTTCTTTAACAGGTGTTGATCATAATTTTTAACGATCAACACCCGCACAACAAATGATCAACCCCTAGGATTTAAACTCTAAAACAGGCCAGTCTGGTTCTCGATAATAGCGATTCATGTCATCAAATTTGCGAAGTTCGGCTCGGTTAACCCAGATTTCTTGAGTTGAATCTAACCATTGTTGATTAAAAGAAGATAGAATATTGCAGAAATTTGCCCGATCTAGATCTTCAGGAATACTACCAAAATAACCCAAGGTAATGTGCGCCGTTAAATAATATTGTTGATCGACACCTAACGGAATTAAACCCGAATTTTGATAGATAGATCGGCGAAATTCCAGAGTTTTTTCATAGGACTCCTGATCTCGGGGAACCAAGCAAACGGTAATCGCCCTTGGTAATAACATAAAACCAAAAATTTGCCAACGGATACTGTGAGAAATCGGAGTTGATTTAAACGTCTCAAAAGATTGAGCGATCGCTTGATGCAAATTCGGCTCAAAATTAGGATCTTGACTCGCATCTCGATAGGCACTATCCCAAACCAAATCAGCCAGGGTAAAATGTAAACTATCCGGGGGGATAGTAATTAAAAAATTAGGATCAAACTTTTCACCCAGTTGCTGTTGACAAGCTTGGAGATTTTTATAGAGATCTTGATTATCCAAGTCCTCCGCCGCCGGAGGCGTAATAATGGTATAACCCGGGAAAGGCACAGCTTGGCGTCTACCCTGGGAGTCCGGTTTAAACTTAGGGGACTCTTGGATATACTCCAACTGAGAGTGATAGGATTCTGGCAGCGTTAACCGCGCCACCCGATTCACATAAACTTGATAAGTATCGTCCAATTTTAATCGCCTCTTTTGAAAAAATTAAGTTATTATGCCAATCTACCTGTACTGGGGAGACGATGACTTTTCCTTATTGCAAGCGGTGGAACGATTGCGATCGGCCGTCGTTGATCCCAGTTGGGATAGTTTCAATTCTGACAGAATTGTGTCCGATCAAGCAAATTCCATCGTTATCGGACTCAATCAAGCCATGACTCCTCCGTTTGGGCCCGGTGGACGGTTTGTCTGGTTAGCCGATACCCCCTTGATGCAGCAATGTCCCCCGGAGGTTTATCAGGAGTTAGAACGGACGCTGCCCGTGATCCCCGATACTACTACCTTACTATTAACCAGTGCCAACAAACCCGATAAACGGCTAAAATCCACTAAATTTTTAGAAGAACAGATTGGGAGATCCAAGGGAGAATTACGGGAATTTTCGCGGATCAAACCCTGGGAAACCGACAAGTTAGAACAGCAAGTTAGAACCCTGGCCACCGAACGGGGGGTAAACCTGACCCCCAAGGGTATTGCTCTCCTGGCGGAGTTAGTCGGAAATGATATCCGACAACTGTATAACGAATTGGAAAAACTCCAACTTTTTAGTGTCAATAGTCGTCAACCCTTGAGTGTGGAGGACATTTCCCGATTAGTTCAGTCCAATACTCAAAACAGCCTCAAACTTGCCAGTTGTATTAAAGCGGGACAAACTAGCGACGCCCTAGAGTTAATTGCCGATCTACTGTTACATAATGAACCCGCTCTGAAAATTGTGGCAACTTTAGTCAGTCAGTTTCGGACTTGGTTGTGGATTAAATTAATGATGGAAACCGGAGTTCGGGATAAGGTCGAAATTGCTAAAACCGCCGAAATTGGCAACCCTAACCGAGTATTTTTCCTGCAAAAAGAAGTCCAAACTCCCACAATTGGGCAATTTCAACAAAGTTTACCCCTGTTGCTGCAACTAGAAGCCCATCTCAAACGCGGTGGGGAAGAACTCTCTACCCTACAAATCCACATTATTGAACTGTGTCGTCTATTTCAACGGAAATAAAAGTTCTAATTTCCAGAAAATAGTTGCACAACGATTAATCAGTGATACTATCATTAGTCATGGACAGGTGAAATCATTTTAGCTATGTCATCACAAGATCAAAGCCCACGAGAACTGGCTAAACAGGGCGACCCCAAAGTAATCGCAGACGCCATTAACCGTTCCCTAATATCCAAAGGAATTAAGGCTGATGTCATGCGAGATAACGGCTGTCTCCATGTCATGATGGAGGGGGATCAGGTTCCTCACTATCAAAAAGAT
Organism: Candidatus Obscuribacterales bacterium; assembly: GCA_036703685.1. Lineage (GTDB taxonomy): Bacteria > Cyanobacteriota > Cyanobacteriia > Cyanobacteriales > Microcoleaceae > Planktothrix. Next base: position 1,937 of record DATNRE010000783.1, on the reverse strand, counting down.
TTGGTTAAATTAGTCCGAAATGGTATGGATCGCCTCGGTGTTGAAACGATTTACACCGTTCGGGTTTATGGGCGTCAGTTCGGAGATGATTTACCCGTTTGGGAAGAAGAAATTGTTCTGAGAACTCCGCCAGAACCGATGATGAATCTCGCCGATGATGTTGATTTAGATCAATCGTCTGTCCCTTTAGTCGATGACGAAGACGAAGATTACAATATTGATGACGAAATCATCGATGATGACTTCATCAATGATGAAGATGAATATTTGCCCTCGAGTAATAATAATGTAGCACCCGCCTACAATCCCGAGGAGGATGATGATCCCGATGATGAAATTGAGGAAACTACCCGACAGGTTGAACCCAAAAAGCCCAAAAGCAACGTTTTACCCTTGGTCTTATTAGGGGTTTTAGCGGTTTTAGCCATCTTGGGGGGATTGCATTTTGCCGGAATATTCCGCCTACCTTTCCTCCCCGCCGGATCTTCCTCCTCGGGTGAATCTCCCGAAACCCCCTCTGTACCCGTGGCTGACGATGCTCCTAAACCCACTACACCCGCGGCAGTGACGGCAGATCCGTTTTCTGAAGCGGTTAAGACTGCGATCAATACTGCCAATTTAGCCCAGAAAGCCCAAACCCGAGCGGAATGGACAAAAGTGGGAACGGAATGGAAACGGGCCAGTGAGTTAATGAAAAAAGTGCCTAACTCCCATCCTAAGTTTTCGGTGGCTGAAGATAGAGCCGTCCAATATGCTAATAATCAAAAAATAGCGGAACAAAAAGCTGCTGCTGCTCCCAATTAAAATATAGTTGATGGTTTCTATTTTAATTCGGGAGTGCTGATAGTATTGCTTTCTGGCCGCAATTATCCTCTTTCTTAATTGATGATCATGGAATGGACAACAGAAGCTGAAACTCGTTTGAAAGAAATTCCCTTTTTTGTCCGTCCGGCGGCTCGGAAAAAGATTGAAAAGTTTGCTCAGGAATTAGGCGTTACTCAAATTACCGTTGAGGTTTATGAGCAGGCTAAACAAAAATTTAATTAATAGGGAATAGGGAACAGGGAACAGGGAACAGGGAACAGGGAACAGGGAATAGGGAATAGGGAATAGGGAATAGGGAATAGGGAATAGAAAAAATATTGAATTTAAAAGTATGGGAAAACTCCAAGCTGTAATTTTTGATGTAGATGGGACTTTAGCGGATACGGAAAGGGATGGTCACAGAATTGCGTTTAATCAAGCCTTTTCTCAGGTGGGTTTGTCTTGGAATTGGTCGGTAGATTTGTATAGTAAATTATTGGCAATTGGTGGGGGAAAAGAGCGAATTCGTTATTATATTGAACAATATGAACCAGACTTTTTATTAACAGATAACTTAAATGATTTAATTAGAAATTTACATCAGTTAAAAAATGAATATTATCGAAAATTATTAGATCAAGGTTCAATTCCTTTGCGTCCTGGGGTACAACGGTTGATTCAAGAAGCCCAGGAAGGAGGAATGAGGTTAGCGATCGCTACAACTAGCGCCTTACCGAATGTTTTAGCCTTATTAGAAAATACAGCTATTGATTCTAATTGGTTTGAAATTATTGCCGCCGGGGATATTGTTCCCGCCAAAAAACCCGCGCCGGATATTTATTTTTATGTCTTAGAAAAATTAGGATTAAATCCAGCAGATTGTCTAGTATTTGAGGACTCCTATCATGGATTTTCAGCATCAAAACAAGCAGGATTAAAAACAATTATTACCGTCAATGATTATACAAAAAATCAAGATTTTACCGATGCCTTATTAGTCGTAAATCATCTAGGTGAAACCGATCAACCGTTTACGGTCTTAGCCGGCAAGATTCCCGAAAAACCCTATTTAGATTTAGCCGACCTATCCTCTTACTTCTCTTAAAAAACTGAACTAACAGGACTAATAACTG
>DATNRE010000782.1:0-12887 GCA_036703685.1 Candidatus Obscuribacterales bacterium | reverse complement strand
CAATTAAAATAATCCCGCTTGCGGGACTGAATCTTGTAGACCTAAACAGAGAATAAGTCAATGTTTTAGAATAAACTTTCAATTAAAATAATCCCGCTTGCGGGACTGAAACACGAGTCGGTTAAAGTCACTCAATGATTGAGTCTTCACTTTCAATTAAAATAATCCCGCTTGCGGGACTGAAACTACTACTCATACCGGAAATAAAAACAAATAAGACAACTTTCAATTAAAATAATCCCGCTTGCGGGACTGAAACTCCGTCTGTTGCTGCGGATAATTATTCTCGTAGACCAGCCACCTTTCAATTAAAATAATCCCGCTTGCGGGACTGAAACTCAAATTGTTTTTTGATCTACTCGAAACTTGGGATACTTTCAATTAAAATAATCCCGCTTGCGGGACTGAAACTTATCAGCAACAACCAGAATGCGCTGAAGCGCAACAACATTATTAATAAAATCGTTGTAATCATTTAAAAATGATCATTAAAAAGGTGGCATAAGCCACCCTAAAGATTAAACTAAGCTTAAATCGGGATAATATGCCAACATATCATCGGTGCTGAGAGTATCCCCACTGGCTTGAGGTGTCCAGAGAATTTCTACAGCTAATAATTGTTCACTCCCCACCGAACCTAAACGACTTAATGCTTGACGTAAAGTTTCAGGACTATTCACTTTAGGAAGTTCAATTTTTCCTAAAGTTCCCACTACTAACGTCACCACAATATATTCGTTTTCCGTTGCGGTTGAATCTCCCATTTGACTAACTAAAGTTGCATTATTTCCAGTTAAGGAAGGAGCAATTCCACCGATCAACTGATTATTGACATTAGATAGGGTTTCTTCCGTAAATTTACTACGTTCTGCTAAGGCCCATTGATTAAATTTTGCCTCGGCGGAATTAATTCCCGTTTGTTCCGCCTGGGAAGACCCATAGGCCCAATATTCAGGATGGCGTAACAAGGCTAAGGTGGCTTCCTGTAAGACCTGGGCGCGACCCGCAGCCGAACCCGTATCAGCAGTTTGGGCCATGCGGTCTAAATCCCCCTGTAAATTCCGGGCTTGGGCCAGTAACCCCACTTGCAAACGGGCGACAGAAACCGTCGGGTTACTGCTGTATCCCAGTTCATCCTGTCCCTGTCCCTGTCCCATGACTGAGCGAACACTGTTAAAAATAAACCCAGCGATCGCCATAAAAATTAGCAGGGAAAATAAGCCGCCCCCACCAAACCCAAAGAAGGGGATAAGGAAGGGAAATCCAAAACCGCCACCGCCGTAATAACCGCCCCCGGAACGCCCAGGAGTGGGACTATAGCTACGACTGGGAGCGGATCTAAAGGAACCTCCTCCAATGCGTCCACCACTTCTAGCGGCTAATACACCATCAACCTGACTAAAAAATAAAACAGTAGCTAGGCTAAAAATAGCTAAGGGTTTTAACAATTTTTTAAACATAAATTACATCTCATTTCTTGAGGACATAGAAACTGGAAAATGCCTGAGAGGAAGACAACAAAAGCTCTGTTGATTCCGGTTTATGGATTGCCTCACTGCTTTGATTGTGGCAGCTTTTCAGCGATTTTATCTATACTTTGACATCCTGTTATTTCATTATATCCTAATTCAGAAGGAAAAAGCTGACCACCGCAGACCTAAGAGTAAGCTCAGAACTATGGGGCTTTAAACCTATTTTTAGAGTAACGTTTTTTTGATTTTGCTTCATTGAGATTCCAGTTCGGGATTTACCCTCCTGGGTAGGGAATTTTCTCCTGGTCTTTTTAGCCGATTTCGGTTACTTTTTGTAGTCCCCGCAGTTGGTCATTATTGAGATTGACCGTCTCGGGGAGGAACACCTTGGAGTTAACCCCAGCAGAATATTTATCTAAAAGGGTAGAAAAATTTTGCGATCGCTGCTATGATGAGAAGTAACTGATAACTGATAACTGATCTAGCCACGGTTGCTAAACATTAGCGACTGTGGCTTTCTTTGTTGGATCAACCTTGAAAATCCACTCCCCTGATTTCATCCTTTCCAGTAACTGCCATTAATCACCCTAAAGAGGCTGAACAGCTTACCCTATTTAGATGCTTAACAGCTTACAGTTAGGACACTTTTGAATTCTGAAACCTTTTCACTGCTTACTGTTCCCTGTTGCCTGTTCCCTAGGGCGTAGCGCTATAACATGGAGGATTGTGTCTTTGATTTTTGTGTGCCGAGGCGGTTGGCGAGAGTTTCGGATTTAGGACTTACGCAGAAACCGGGTTTCTGAACGAGAAATCTCGATTTCATCCGCAAAATCACCGGCCAGAAACCCGGTTTCTTTGGTCTTGTGCGTAAGTCCTGTCCTGATTACGTTATTTTTAATTAGTAATAACCGATAAAAAAACCTTAACAATCGTGGTTTTCCCTGGGGTACTTTCAATGTTAATTTCTCCTTGATAAAGCTGAACTAGACGCTTGACCAAAATCAATCCGAGTCCCGAGCCTTGTTGTTCATAAATATCCCGTTCAAATTGTTGATAGGCTCCTATTTTAGAAATTTGTTCTGCGGTCATTCCCCGTCCTGAGTTAATAAATTCCAGACAATAACCATTCATAATGTTATGACCTTTGATATGAATTGGATCACAAACATCAGAGAATTTAACTGCATTATCGATTAATTCTTCTATAATTTTATTAAAGATTTCTTCGGGAATATTCAGAGATGATTTTTCAATTTTAAAACAAAATTTATGATTGTTTTCTCGGATTTTATTGGCAATCACACCTTGAATTAAATCTTCAGGATTTGAGACAATTCCTTTGGGAAAATATTTAATTCGTTGTGAATCTCGACTTAATAATTCTAAATCTGCATACAGGAGAAAATTACAAGTCAGTCGATATAAGCGAGTTGCAGAAATACTAATATTTTCCAACATCTCTTGAATTTCATCCGGTGACATTTCCTGAAAATCTGACATTAACAGTTGTGTTGTCCCGATAATTCCATTCAACGGCGTTCTTAATTCATGGGGTAGAGATAGGGTAATATTATTACGCAACTCATTCAATTGTTCTTGGGTTTTTTGTTCAAAGGTTTGATGTTTTTGAATCCGACTGCGAATCGCGGCTAATAAATCTTGATGGCTAAAAGGTTTTGTTAAATAATCATCTGCCCCTAAATTCATGCCCTGTCGTAAGTCATCTGGGGTTGATTTAGCGGTTAAAAAAACAAAAGGAATTGTTGCTGTAGCTGGATAATTTCTTAATTCTTCTAATACTTGATGCCCGTCTAATTGGGGCATCATTACATCACAAATAATTAAATCGGGTAGAATTTCTTTAGCCAGTTTGACCCCGATTTTTCCATCTTCTGCACTAAGGGCTAAAAATTCTTCAGCTTCGAGAATATCTAAAATAATAGATCGAACATTCAGATCATCTTCAATCACTAATATCTTTTTCATTATTCATTCTCTCCCGTTGATAAGGGAAAAATAACAGTTACTATTGTCCCCGAGTTAATTTTACTCTGGACTTGAATTATTCCTCCTTGAATCTCCACGGATTTTTTGACAATGGTTAATCCTAATCCCGTCCCGGGAATCACACCTACATTTTTAGCCCGATGGAAGGGTTCAAATAAATGTTGCTGGTCTTCTTGGGGAATACCTATGCCTTCATCTTTTAGGGTTAAAATCACTTGATTTTGATTATAATTTAAGTTTAGTTCTATGTTCCCCTCTTGAGGAGAGTATTTAATCGCATTACTAATTAAGTTATATAAAATATGTCGCAATAGTCTTTCGTCTAAATAAACTTGAGTTGGCAATTGGGAAGTATCCAGAACCTGATTTTTAGGGGGAATAAAATGTAAGCGTTGTTTATATTTTATGCCAATTTGCATTTCTTGAATGATACTATAACAAAAATTTTCTAAATTAATTAAACTGGGTTGAAATGGGATTTTTTGAGCTTCGCCTTGACCGATTATTAATACCTGATTTAAGAGTTCTGTCAGATGATGAACGGTGGTTTGAATTCTTTGTAAATAATTTAATTTTTTTTCTTCATCCCATTTATGACCATAATATTCTAGGGCTTCTGCTGATGCTAAAATAGTCGTTAAAGGAGTGCGAAATTCGTGGGAAATCATGGATACAAAACGAGATTTAAGCTGATTTAATTCCTTTTCTTGGTCTAGGGCTTTTTTGATTTCTGCTTCAGAATATTTGCGTTGAGTAATATCTTTTACATCTCCTTCATAAGCAATTATTTTTCCTGTTGAATCTCTAATTACTCTAGCATTTTCAGAAATCCAAATAATACTCCCATCACAGCGATAAACCTGAGATTCAAATTCTAAAACTGTTCCTTGTTGATTCATTAGATAAACAAATTCTTCTCGACGTTCGGGGCTAACATAAATTTGATCAGGGATAGAAGAAAGATTTTGCATTAAATCTTCTGGGGATGAATAACCATAGATTCTTGCCAGGGCTGGATTTGCACTAATAAAACGTCCATCGGGAGTGGACTGAAATAATCCCTCTAGGGAATTTTCAAAAATGCTGCGATATTTTGCCTCTGTTACCGCCAGTTGTTCATAGGCTTCTTCTAATTTCTGTCGCGAGTTAAACCAAGTTCGTTGTAAGTTTTCATAAAGATAAACAGACAGGTTACAAATTAAACAAGTCCAGAATAAAAATAATAATAACATTAAAGAATCAGAGCTAGAAGGAATAATTTTATGATGGAATAATTTATTGATTCCAAAATAATACCCTAAGATGATTAACTGTGATGTAAAATGCCACATTAACCGCACCGGAATTAATGTGGCTTGACTGACAAAGGTTAACACCCAACCAAATAAATCTGGCTTGACATTTCCATGCACCGTTTGAATAATTTGTTTACTGAGTTGTAGGGAAATTCCTAACCCTAAAAATAGCCAGCTTAGATGTTGATCTCCCCAGGAGGTTTTTAACAATCTTAAACAAATTAATAGTCCTAAAGAAGCAAATATTTGTAAATACAAATTTTGATCGAAAAAAGGTTCCTTCCAAAGAAAAAAACGCAAAAAATTAATAAAAATTGCACTAAAATAAATACATATTCCTACTAAAAAGGCAAGCTGTAAGCGCACCAGCAGAAAATGATGACGCCATCTTTCATAGGACAAATGGTTAAGATTACTTTCATATTCAGGAAAGACATTAACAGATTTTAAATACTTAAAAAGACGTTGAATAATCCCTATCTGGGTAAGTTGATCCCTAACTGCTTCAAACATTTATGAATCGGGGGTTAATTGCGATAATAGGACTTAGCGCCGTCGCCCGAGAAACTGGGTTTTTAGAGAATATTTGGGTCACAACGAAGTATTTTCCTAAAAAACCCGGTTTCTTTGGTTGGGTGCGTAAGTCCTGTATAACAGAAAACAGGGGAAAAAGACTCCACCGTCCAAATAATCAGGTAAAAAAAAGAGGTTCTGTAAACACAGAACCGCTTCAGCTTAATTTAGATTTGAGAGTGACTCTTAATAAACAGCACCTTGAGACGCGCTCAGATCAATCGGTTTCATGAAGTACAGTTTAATTAACTGCCATCCGTTAGACAGATAATAGGGCAGTTTTTTGAACAACTGAACGAATTTAGGACTGCCAGAATTGGCGATCGCCGTCAACTGTTCGTTATTCTTCACACAAACATCTAATCGGTTATAGAACTCAGGATTATTGACATCCAGCATCACAGGGAAAACACGACCTGCGGTTTGATTGGTTTTTTCAATCACGTGAATGTCATAATCCCGGGCATTTAAACCCAAACAAGCGTAAAAGTCCGCCCGTTGTAAATCGTTTAAATACATCGTTGCAAACACAGATAATAAGAAGAAACGACACCAGAGTTTCGCCTTCCAATCATTCAGCATTTGAGGTTGAGATTGCATGATGGCATCAAAGAAATCGCCATGACGGTTCTCATCCTGACACCAATTTTCAAAGAAGCGGAAAATCGGGTAAATCCGGTTTTCGGGATTCGCTTCTAAATGGCGATAAATGGTGATGTAGCGCCAATACCCAATTTTTTCTGACAAATAGGTGGCGTAAAAAATAAATTTGGGTTTAAAAAACGTATATTGATGGTTTTTCGTCAAAAATCCCAAATCTAAGGAGAGGTTAAAATCCGACATCGCCTTATTCAGAAAACCCGCATGACGAGCTTCATCTCGGGACATCAATTCAAAACACTCTGCTAAAACCGGGCTTTTTCCCTTGAGACGACGGCTGAGTTCTTTATAGAGCAGGAAACCTGAAAATTCGGCAGTGCAGGAACGCTCCAAAAATTCGATGAACAAACCCCGGGTATCTCCATCAATATGATCCCAGGATTGGTCAAATTGTGCATCTCGGACAAAGTGATGGCGGTTGTAGTCTACGCGAAACTCCTCCAAAATGGCTAAGAGTTCTTCCTCGTTGACGGAGATGTCCATTTTCTCCATTTCCTCAAAATCCGTCGTATAGAAACGAGGGGTGAGGATAGTTTCCTTAGCTGGGCTTTTTACCCCAGGTCGGATTTCATCAAAAGCGGGTTTCTTCAGGGAATCTACCATGTCTGTTGGATCTCTTTCTTATCGCGGTGTGTCTTAAAGTTAGGAGTTCACGGGACATTCCGCCCGTCACCCCGCTTGAGGTTAGGCTGAATCTATGAATTAGTTAAAATTGCCATGCAATATAGTCTAACAACCTCTATACCCAAACAAGAGAGGATTAATATTAAGAATTGCAACAAAGTCAGCGATTGATTGACAATTGACCGTAAGCGGTTTACCCAAGTTCTATCCGATAGCCGTACTTTTAATCCCTTCTGGCAATCGAGGCCCAACATCTGCTAAGTTGGATAGGGAATCTAGTCACTAAATCGCTCAATTCCCATGGTCTCAATGATCCCCTGGATCGCGGAATTATTTTGTCCTTCCCATAGGTAACGGATGCCAGCAACATTCATCCATCAGTTTAGTAGCGGTTTTACCCTATTTCTCAGCTTACTGGTAGAAGCCATCCCCTTTCTGATGTTAGGGGTTTTGTTTTCCAGTGTGCTTTTGTGGTTTGTCGATGAACAGAAACTTTTGTCTTATATTCCCCCCCATCCCCTGTTAGGGGCATTTGCTGGGAGTGTAGTCGGGTTTCTGTTTCCCGTTTGCGAATGTGGGAATGTTCCGGTAGCCCGGCGGTTAATTTTGCAAGGCGTTCCCTCATCCGTGGCCATTGGTTTTTTATTTGCCGCCCCCACGATTAACCCAATTGTGATCTGGTCAACCTGGGTTGCTTTCCGAGATCAGCCGGAAATTGTAATTTTACGGGTCTTATTTTCTTTTATTATTGCTACGACTTTAGGCTGTTTATTTAGTGTTCAGAAGGATTTAAGACCTCTAGTTCAACCGGAGATCGCCCGGGCTTTACCCATTGCTGACCTCGTTGAACCCCCACCCTCCGATCTATTAGTTTCTCCCCTACTCCAGTCGGGAACTTATTTTTTAGGGGAGTCAGCCGAACCCATCCGCCTAGAGTCCATTCCTGCCTGGAAAACTCAAAACCTGCTCAAAAGCAAAAAAAAAGCATCTGTTGGGGTTAAACCTTCCCGTCCTCCTTGGAAAACAATATTTTTGACCCCGACCCCAGAGCGTTGGGCTTCTATGTTGGAAAGTATGGTGCAGGAATTTCGGGAGTTAGGCGGAGTATTAGTCTTAGGAAGTTTGATTGCTGCCGTGATTCAAGTCGCAGTCCCCCGGGAATTGATTCTCAATTTAGGTCAGAGTCCAGTAACGTCGATTCTGGCAATGTTATTGTTAGCGGGAGTGGTTTCTATTTGTTCAACGGTTGATTCCTTTTTTGCTCTCTCTTTTTCCTCTGCATTTACCAGTGGATCACTGTTGGCATTTTTAGTATTTGGGCCGATGATTGATATTAAAACCGTGGGACTAATGCTATCGGTTTTTAAAGCTCGGGCGGTTTTTTATCTAATGATTGTTGCCTTTCAGTTAACCTTTTTATTCACCCTGATTGTTAACTTAAACTTCAGTTAATTTGGCTTTGGAGTTCCACCCAATATGACGCATCTGACTCAACGACTAACCCGCTTTTACAATAGATTTTCTCCCGGTTTAGAAAACCCTTGGTTAGATGTGGTTGCCCTGTTCGTTTGGGGGATTTTATTATTAAAATATTGGATTACTGGAAAACTCTATATTCTCATCCATCCCAACTATTTTGCTTTGTCGATCGCAGCCGGTATTATACTACTGATTTTAGGAGGATTAAAAGCCAAACAAATTATTCAACAAAGCTCCCTCAGTCCCTCGGCTTCCTTAGAACATATCAGCTTATTTCCTAAAGGCTGGGGTAGTTTATTATTAATCTTAACTGCCTGTTTGGGATTATGGATTACCCCCCAAACCTTCGGGGCAAAAACGGCATTGCAACGAGGTTTAACTGAATCTTTACCCATCACTCGCGCTCAACCCCAAGAGTTTAGGACAGCGGTTAAGCCCGAAAATCGTTCTTTAGTAGAATGGATTCGATTACTCAATCTTAATCCTGAACCGGATAGTTATACGGGTCAAAAGGCAAAAATCACCGGGTTTGTGATCCATCCTCCAGATGTATCTAACAATTATATTTGGTTAGGGCGATTTATTCTCACCTGTTGTGCGGCGGACGCCTATCCTGTGGGGATTCCGGTTTTGCTTCCCGAAGGCAAATCTCGAGAATTATATCCTCAAGATACCTGGTTAGAAATTGAAGGCACAATGTTTACACAAACCTTTAATAACCAACGAAAATTAACCTTAAAATCTCAAAATGTTAAAGCTATTCTCCCGCCTAAAAATCCCTATGATTATTAAACCGTAGTAAGCCCGACCGGGCTAATTATACTAAATTTATGAACAATATCTCAAAGTTTAAACAATTAAAATGGGTTGAACCCTTAGATAAAGCCGCTTGGGTTTTAATTATATTTTTAACCTGCTTAATTGGGATGGTTTTATTAACAGGCGATCGCACCACCCCCCAAGTCAAGGAATTTACTTGGCAAAATAAACAAATTGGTGCTGAAGATATGGGATTTTTAATTAATTTTAATCGTCCCATGAATCGAGAAAGTGTAGAAAAAAACTTTCAAATTGACCCACCTTTACCGGGTAAAATCAGTTGGGCAGGACGACGGATGGCCTATACTTTATTAGAACCCGTACCCTATGGAACCCCCTTTAGTGTGCAGTTAAAAGGGGCTAGAGATCATTTATATGGCGATAAACAAGGAACATTAATTCAACCCTTTACTGGGTTTTTTAGAAGTCGCGATCGCGCCTTTGCTTATATTGGAGTGCAGGGAAATCAAGAAGGAAAACTAGTTTTAGTTAATCTGAGTGAAAACGAGCCTAAACCGATACCTTTAACGCCTGAAAATTTAGTCGTTTTAGATTTTAAACTCTATCCCAAGGGAGATAAAATTCTCTTTTCTGCTATCAATAAAAACGAACAAAAATCAGGAACAATTTCCCCAGAATTATATACAGTTACAACTGGAATTAATCCTCAATCTCCTGGGGAAAATCCCCAACCTGCCCAAGCCGCTGCCAAAATTGAAAAGATTTTAGATGCTAAATATTATCGAAATTTAAAATTTGATTTATCCCCAAATGGTAAAATTATTGTGGTTCAACGAGTCAGTCAAACAAATCCCAATGATGCCAGTCCTTGGTTTATAGAAAATGGCAGATCTCCTAAACCCTTAAATATACAAGGAGGAGACTTCTTAATTGCCCCAGATAGTCAATCTCTCGTGATTGCTCAAGGGCCCGATTTAACAACTATTATACCCTTAATACCCAATGCTGAACCCCTAGAATTTTTACCAAAATTTGGTCGAGTTTTAGGGTTTGCTGGTGATGGTAGTGCGGCGGCAATGTTAAAATTTAATCCCGATGGCACCCGATCCCTATTTATTGTCAATAACCAAGGACAAGAACAAGAACTTTACCGTACCCCCCCGTTTGGGAATATCATCAGTGCTGAATTTGATCCCAGCAATAGTCTTTTATATTGTTTAATTACTGAGGTTTTAGATAATCCAGAAGTCTATAAGGAACAGCCCTATATTGTAGCAATTGATATTAAAACTAAACAAGTTGTTCCCTTCGTCATTTTACCCAATCAACAAGAAATTAATATCAGTTTGTCTCCCGATGGATTAGCCTTACTTTTTGATCAAACCGTTATTACCCTAGAAGAATCTGATAATCTGAATCAATCTACAAAAACTCAAGGAGGAGATAGAATTAAAACCAGTCGTATCTGGATTTTACCTTTAATGATAGATACACCAAAGGACGGTTCTAAACCTCAAGTTAAACCTGAAGAATTACCCTTTTTTGGGTTTAATCCCCAATGGCTACCCTAAAATAGTAGTAAGCCCTTTAGGGCTAAGAGGTAGTAAGCCCTTTAGGGCTAAGAGAGTCCTAAAGGACTCACTACGAAATTAACTAATCAGTATAAAAATATGAGAGTTAAGTTTAATATTGTCCGTCAAAGTCCTAATCGCTCAAAAGAGGTGCAAAGTTATCTCCTCGATGTCGAACCTGGAAATACTATATTAGACTGTCTTAACCGAATAAAATGGGAACAAGACGGGACTTTAGCCTTTAGAAAAAACTGTCGTAATACCATCTGTGGCAGTTGTTCCATGGGAATTAATGGCCGTTCTGCGTTAGCTTGTAAGGAAAATATTGGCAGTGAAGTTGCCCGTTTACAAAAAATTGCCGAGGCGAACTCCAGTCAAACCCCCTCAAATGATATTCCAGAAATGACCATTGCCCCCATGGGAAATTTACCCGTGATCAAAGATTTGGTGGTAGATATGAGCCGTTTTTGGGATAACTTACAAACCGTTGAACCCTATATCAGTACCGCCGGACGGGCTATTCCTGAACGGGAATTTCTCCAAACCCCAGAAGAACGAGCCCAACTTGACCAAATGGGTAACTGTATCCTCTGTGGAGCTTGTTATTCCGAATGTAATGCCGTAGAAGTTAACCCCGATTTTGTCGGGCCCCACGCCCTGGCCAAAGCGCAACGGATGGTAGCCGACTCCCGGGATGCCAAAACCGAACAACGCCTGGAACAGTATAGCGAGGGAACCAACGGGGTTTGGGGTTGTACCCGTTGCTTTAACTGTAACTCCGTTTGTCCGATGGAGGTCGCCCCCCTAGATCAGATTACTAAAATTAAACATTCCATCCTAGAACGTAAAGATGCCAGCGCCAGCCGTCCCATCCGCCACCGCAAGGTTTTAGTAGAATTGGTAAAACAGGGGGGTTGGGTAGATGAACGCAAATTTGCTGTAATGGTAGTTGGGAATTATTTCCGCGATCTTAAGGGGTTACTCAGCTTAGGGCCCGTGGGAATACGGGTGATCATGCGGGGTAAGTTCCCCTTAACTTTTGAACCATCTGAAGGCACAGAAACCGTGCGATCGCTAATTCAATCTATTCAAGACTTAGAAAAACAACCATGACTTCTCAAACACCTTCCACTCCAGCCCAAACCAACCCCCAACCCGAACCCGCCATGGGTTGGACTCGTTACGCCGAACAAATTAACGGCCGTTTTGCCATGTTGGGATTTATTCTATTAATTGTATTAGAATTTTTCACCCATCAAGATTTATTTACTTGGTTGGGTTTACGTTAGGTTTTGTAGAGGCGTTTTATATAACGTCTCTACATATATTCATGACCCCATATTCACAGCAATTCTTTTTGTTGTAAAGCTATAAATTAAATCAACGAACTTTTAATACCTTAACAGTATCCCCCGGATTAATTTGAGATTGACCGATCGGTAAAACCGCTAACCCGGTTGTTTGTGCCAAATTAATTAAATTGCCAGAAATTTGACTTCCGGGGGCTAATTGAAATTCATATTCCCCATCGACTAACCATAATTGACCCCAAACATAAATTTCCCGTTTTCCTCCTCCTTTTAACTCCTGACGCGATCGCGCCTTCACAAATTTCGGCCCCCAAAACTGAGACAATAACCCCGATTGTTTTTTAATTGCAGGTTGAACAAACCGCCAGAAAGTTACTAAAGCAGAAACAGGATTTCCGGGTAAACCAAAATATAAACAATTCGGGAATTTGGCAACAGTTAAAGGTTTTCCCGGTTTAATTGCCACCGCTTCGATATGAATAGTTCCCCCTAATTCCGTTAAAATCTCCTCAACATAATCATAATCTCCAACAGAAACCCCCCCGGTTGAGATCACCATATCGGCTATTTCTATCGCTTGAGAAATGGCTTTTTTTAACACATCCGGTCGATCAGGAATTATCCCCAATTCAATCACTTCCGCCCCTAAAGTCCTTACCGCCGTGAAGAACGCATACTGATTAGAGTCTACTAATTGCCCCCGTTTTAAAGGGGTATGGGGTGTCACTAATTCATCCCCCGTTGATAATAACGCCACTCGTAAACGTCGATAAACCGGAACCTGGGTACACTGTGCCGCCGCTAACACCGCAATCTCCGCAGCATCCAAAGAAATACCCGGAGTAAGCAGGGGTTCTCCCGCTTTATAATATGATCCTTGATGTCGAATAAAAGCCTGGGGTTGGGGAGCCGATAAAATTTTAACCTGATTTCTGTCCCGTTTTGTTTCCTCCTGAATCACAATAGTATCCGCACCTTGGGGAATACAAGAACCCGTAAAAATTCGAGCAGCTTGTCCTATTTTAATCGTAGATTGAGGAGCAGATCCAGCCGGAATTTCTTCAATAATTTCTAATAATTTAGGATTGTCTATTGAAGCATCAGCAACATCTTGAT
>DATNRE010000781.1:0-2559 GCA_036703685.1 Candidatus Obscuribacterales bacterium | reverse complement strand
CATGCACAAAAACAACATCGAAACTCATAAGTTTATCCTTATTTTTAAGACTAAGTAGGCGGTTATAATTAAAGTTAAAATCCAAAATCATGTATGTACTTTGGGCTAAGTTTTTTAGCTTTTGTTTTGTTAACATTATTTATGCCCACCTACTTAAAATTTTAGAAACGTTTTTTAAATTTTACATACTTATCGTGTCGGTCAAACACTCCTGAGAAAGCCCAATTAATCCATCCTCCATCTCCCTTATTTGTAAAATCTCCATCTTCAAAAATCCAAATACCAAAAGTTAAATTTTGATAGGGTGCGGTTGCAAAAAATTGGATTCCATTAAAACTTCGCTCGTAATCATTTCCTAAATTAAAAACCATAACATTGTATTGATCGCCTGCTTGGTGAACAGCACTTTCCATTAGACCTTTTACAAATCCTGAGCGATCTGAACCACCATCGACAGCAGACGCAATTCGGTCAGCAATTCCAAGAACATCAACATCAACATTTAAGCCAATAGCCATGTTTTTCTCCTTCAAAACTTGATATTTATTATTGAGGTATAGCAAGCATCTAGCCAGTTAGGATTCCAGGTTTAATATGCCCAAGCAAGCATCTTATAAGCAATCAAACTGCTGCAATCTATGGCAAATTTGACACTTTAACCAAGACAGAGTTTTCTCAATCTTGTTGAGATGGGATAATAGTAGTTAGTAAGTACAACAGTGGACAACCTGCATGACGTTTGCTCCCTTCTATCTATCAATGGGTAAGGCTCAGATTGAATTATGCAGTTCAAGCAAAAATTGTCTAAAAATTTTTCCCATGAAGCCTGTAAGCCAGCAAACAGCCACTTGTCACCACCAAAGCCAAAGCGGACGGAACCAGGGGAACCCAACCTCCCACAATTAATAAACCCAGACATAATCCAGATAAGAGACAAACCCCAGTCACGATCGCAATACCCCAACGTCCCAGCGACCTGTTACACCAAGCCAGAATACCCCCGGTGAGCGACCAACAGCCGATCCACAAAAACTCTAAACTTTTCGGCCAAACCCACAGCAACGGTCTATCATCGAGAACAGCACTAAGAATTTGACTCACGAGATGGGCTTGAACCACCACCCCGGACATCTGCTGATGGGGCCAGTATCGGGCACTGTAAGGCGTATCTCGATAGTCTTGAAAACTCTCAGCCGTTGTCCCGATCAAAACAATTCGATCTTTAACTAAATCCTCTGTTAATTTATGATTTAAAACATCAGTTAGGGTCACTTGAAGCGCAACAGAATTAGAAGAACGCCAGTTAATTAATATTTGGTGTCCTAAATTATCAATCCCTTGATAACCGCCACTATTAGAGTCTAAATTTTTGAAGATAATATCACCAATTTGCCAGTTTTTATCCGAAGTCAGTTTAGGTTTAATCCCATCATCAGCTAAATAACGAGTAGCTAACTGGAAATTTAAAGATTTATCAGTTTTACACGGAGAAGCCGGAGCCATTGCTAGTAAATGGCGTCGTAAAATGCCATCAGGATCGGGGACAACATCACTAAAACCTAGATTTTGAATCGGCACTTCTGGGGGAGATGGCACACCTGCATTTAAGTCATCTTCACCTGCTTTGCAAATCGCAATAAAGCGATCGCTATTTTTCATCCAATTTGCTAATTTAGGATAGTCTTTTTTGACCGGAATTTCTCGATAAATATCTAAACCAATGACACGGGGTTTAAATTGTTCTAGTTTCGTTATAAGTTGATTCAAAGACCGATCTGATAAAGAAGCACCTCCTCTTTCTTGGGGCGGTTGCGATCGCACATCGGCTTCTGTTATAGTAACAATTAAAAGACGCGGATCGGGTTGTTCTTGAGGGCGTGATCGCATTAATAAATCAAAGGTTTGTAATTCCCAAGACTGAAAAACCCCAAGCGATCGCATTCCAATTATTCCCACAGTTACCATAAGTGTTGTTGTCAAAATTGCAGACCAATGGCATCGAGTGGGTAAAATTGAGTGAGAAATAGGACTAATCGTGTTAGCTTTTTGAAGCCAAACCAGTGACTGTTCAGCCGGATTTTGGCAAATCGCAGGTAACCAACTGGCGCAGGGAAATTCGCTTTCTAAACCCTGTAATCTTTCTCCGGCTTCTCGTGCTGCTAAATAAAAAGATTCTCCCCTAGAAAAGGCGAATAAAAAATGTTTTAAAAATTCTTGAGCTACTAAATCAGGAACAGGTTCTCGCATTACAATCATTTGGGGAATGTGCAAAGAAGCGAGTTGACACAATAATCCTAACCCTTCACAGGAATTAAAAATAGCTAAATGAAGACCTTGTTTAATCGCGGCTCTTAACGCATTTTTTAATTGAGCAATGGTTAAACTTTCGCTTTGATTAATATAAAATTTTCCAATTTCTCCATCTTCTTGAGTTGAACTATGTCCGGCAAAAAATAGAATATCCCAACCGTCTTGCTCCCACAACCATCGATCTAACTCGCGCCGTGAGGGTTCAACTAAAAAAACTGTTTCAGCACCCGGTAATTGTTCCAATATCAG
>DATNRE010000780.1:0-4120 GCA_036703685.1 Candidatus Obscuribacterales bacterium | reverse complement strand
GAAAACGGTTTAATGCCGTTAGAATTACCGTTGAGGAGATTTCATCGGGATTGATAAAATTCAGGGCTTTGGACATGGCAATAAACACTTCTTTCTCAACCCTGGGCGGAACATTGTGGAGTTTCAGCCATTCGGAGAAAGAATATTTATCCATTTCCTCGACATATTTCTGACCCTGGAGCATGGCGGGAATTAATCCCAAACCAAACCGGATTTTCTCCGGCCAGGTCAACATATCATTATTACGAAGAATAGCAACCATCCCGTTAATCGGGGCGGGGAGATCGGGAAAATCAAACCGAGAATAGGT
Organism: Candidatus Obscuribacterales bacterium; assembly: GCA_036703685.1. Lineage (GTDB taxonomy): Bacteria > Cyanobacteriota > Cyanobacteriia > Cyanobacteriales > Microcoleaceae > Planktothrix. The sequence goes on along the minus strand of DATNRE010000780.1, from coordinate 3,810 downwards.
TCCAGGTTTCTCCGGTTGGTTGAAGATCATGGAATGTTCTTTCCATTGCAGCCGATCTTCGATGTCCAATTCTTTGAATAACTGCAACATATTCGGATAGGCGCCGAAGAAAATATGTAATCCGGTTTCGTACCAGTCGCCGTCTTCATCTTTCCAGGCCGCGACTTTCCCCCCCAAAACGTCCCGTCGTTCTAATACGATAGGAGTGTGACCAAGATCGGTGAGATACTTGGCACAAGCCAGTCCCGCTAAACCTGCTCCAGCGATCGCAACTCGCATCAATAACCCTTGGTAAATGTTTTCTTAATGTTTTTTCTGATTATACGTTACATCTTGTTACATTCAAACCCAACTCGGTGAAAAATTCTGGGGTGGGGGTTTGGGGCGTTGAAGATTGAACGTCGGGACGGCTTTACCATAGGAGCAGGTTCTAATTTATCTAATAAATTACACCCGAAATTTCTCTAAACCCTTTCTCTCGCTTGCTATCATTGGGGACGATTTTAGAGAGGTCATGACTGGGATATCAAAGATTAACCCGAATCCGCCCCTATCAAGATGGATTTAATATTATTCTTCTAGCCTACTCAACCCAATACTTCCGAAAATATTACCCCTGGGGGTTAACCGGATGGGTCAGACGTTACATGGCGTAACAACACGATACAATAGGAAAGATCTAGCCAAAAACCCTATAGACAAGGAGATAAGCAACGCATGGGCAAGGTAGTCGGCATTGACTTGGGAACAACAAACTCTGTGGTTGCGGTCATGGAGGGCGGAAAACCCGTTGTGATTGCTAACTCTGAAGGGATGCGAACCACCCCCTCCGTGGTTGGGTTTACCAAGGAAGGAGAACGCATCGTGGGACAGATGGCTAGACGACAGGCGGTTTTGAATCCCCAAAATACCTTTTATGGGGTAAAACGACTCATGGGTTGTCGCTATTCTGACCTCACCGCCGCCTCTAAACGGGTTCCCTACACGATGCGACGGGATGAAACCGATAATATTCGGATTAAATGTCCCCGGGTGAATAAGGATTTTGCCCCGGAAGAACTTTCGGGAATGATCTTAAAAAAATTAGTTGAAGAAGCAACACGTTATTTAGGGGAAGAAATTACCGGGGCTGTGATTACGGTTCCCGCCTATTTTAATGATTCTCAAAGACAAGCAACCCGAGACGCCGGACGCATTGCCGGATTAGAGGTTAAACGCATATTAAATGAACCCACTGCCGCTTCTTTGGCCTATGGTTTGGAACGGCAAGATTATGGCACAATTTTAGTTTTTGATTTGGGCGGTGGCACCTTTGATGTCTCAATTTTAGAGGTCGGGGAAGGGGTATTTGAAGTTAAATCGACCTGTGGAGATACCCAACTGGGCGGAACGGATTTTGATCAAAAAATTGTTGATTGGTTAGCCGAACAATTCCTATCAGAAGAAGCGGTGGATTTAAGGCGCGATCGCCAATCTTTACAACGCTTAACAGAAGCCGCAGAAAAGGCTAAAATCGAGCTTTCTGGCGTAGGAGTAACCGATATTAATTTACCCTTTATTGCCGCCACCGAAGACGGCCCGAAACACTTAGAAATTCGCCTAACTAGAGGGGAATTTGAGGGGTTATGTGGGGATTTAATTCAACGGTTACGCCGTCCAGTGAAACAGGCCTTAGCCGATGCGGGATTAACCTCTAATGATATTGATGATGTGATCTTAGTGGGCGGTTCTACCCGAATGCCCATGGTACAACAATTGGTGAGAAGTTTAATTGATTTAGAACCGAATCAAGGAGTTAATCCCGATGAAGTGGTGGCCGTTGGGGCGGCAATTCAAGCGGGAATTTTAGCCGGAGATGTGCGGGATGTTTTATTATTAGATGTAACTCCGTTATCCCTAGGATTAGAAACCATTGGGGGAGTGATGAAAAAATTAATTCCCCGTAATACAACTATTCCGGTGCGGCGTTCTGATATTTTTTCAACTTCTGAAAATAATCAAACTTTAGTGGAAGTTCATATCTTACAAGGAGAACGGGAATTAGCCGTTGATAATAAATCTTTAGGACGGTTTAAATTAACCGGAATTCCCCCCGCCCCCCGTGGAGTTCCGCAAGTTCAAGTGGCGCTAGATATCGATGCCAATGGTATTTTACAAGTTACCGCTTTAGATAAAACCACCGGACGGGAACAAAGTGTAATTATTCAAGGAGCTTCTACCCTTTCTCAAGACGAAGTTAATCGCATGATTAGAGATGCGGAAAAATATGCAGAAGTGGATCGTTTACAACGGGAAAAAGTCGAAAAACGGAACCGCGCCCAAGCATTAACCTATCAAGCCGAACGACAATTAAGGGAAGTTGCCTTAGATTATGGAATGCAATTTGCTCAACGTCAACGGTCAAGAATTGAAACCTTAGTTCGGTCTTTAAGAGATAGTTTAGAACGGAATGATGATCGAGGAATTGATCAAATTAGTGTGGATTTACAGGATGCTTTATATGAGTTGAATCGGGAAGTTTCTGTTTTTGCAACCGAGGACGATGAAGATGATTTATTTGGTTCAATTCGCCGAACTTTTTCCGGTGAAAAACGTCGTGTTGATCCCTATGAACCCCAGACTCGCAGTTATCCCCGTTATGACCAACAACGCAATAATAATGGTGGTAGTTTAGGCGGGGGTGTAGCGCGTTCTCGTCGCCCCACTCAAACGGATAATTGGGATGATGATGATGATTGGTTGTAAAACTCTTAGAAACCCAGTTTCTTTTAGAAACCGGGTTTCTGCTAAACCTATACTTTAACCTAAATTTAACATAATGCAAAATTTTCGGAATTATTATCAAATTTTAGGGGTTTCCCGAGAAGCATCCGTCGATGAAATTAAGAAAGTTTATCGCCGACTCGCCCGACAATATCACCCCGACTTAAACCCAGGAGATAAGGAAGCGGAAGAAACTTTTAAAGATATTGGAGAAGCCTATAATATTTTATCCGACCCCGAAAAACGAGCGCAATATGATGATTATAGTCAATTTTGGAAACAAAAAGGGTTTCAAGATTGGCAAAAAAATGCTTTTTCCGGGATTAAAAATTGGGGAAGTCGTCGGACAATTTCTCAAACTGAAGATGTAGATTATGGGGATTTTTCTGATTTTGATAGCTTTGTTGATCAATTATTAGGACGGCGGCGAGAAGTCCGAACCGTTGACCCGAAAGCGCCTCAAATGACGGCGGCTGACCCCTATAATTCTCCTCGGACAAAAGCGGTTTATAAACCCACTCCCCGGGAAACCAAACGGGATATTGAGGCGCGATTAACTTTACCTTTAGAAAAGGCCTATACTGGAGGAACCGAACGGATTCGTTTAGAAGATGGACGGTCTTTAGAAGTGGATTTACCCCCCGGAATGGTCAAGGGTCAACAAATTAGATTAAAAAATCAAGGCATGAATGGCGGGGATTTATTCCTAAAAATTAATATTACTCCCCATCCCTTTTTTAGATTGGAAAAATCGGAAATTTATTGTCAAATTCCGGTCACTCCCACGGAAGCAGTATTGGGAGGAGAAATTGATATTCCGACCTTAGATGGTTTAGTTAAAATGCGTTTACCTTTGGGGGTAGTATCGGGTCAAAGGTTACGATTAGCCCATAAAGGTTATCCCAATCCTCAAGGAGAAAGGGGAGATCAATTAATTGAAATTCAAGTGGTTATTCCTAAAAATATTACTCCTCAAGAGAGAGAATTATATGAGAAATTACGTCAAATTGAAACCTTTAAACCCCGTCAAAATTTAAGAATTTGACA
>DATNRE010000779.1:0-3159 GCA_036703685.1 Candidatus Obscuribacterales bacterium | reverse complement strand
GAGATTGGTAGAGTCAAACCCGATGGATTTTCAGCTTACGAAAAAATACCTTTTTAGGAATTAAAACCATGAATAAATTAATTTTAATCGCGCTTGGCTTGTCGATTAGTTTATCAATTTTCAATATTCAATTGTCAAAATCACAAGCCTGCAAACCAGAGCCAACACCAACACCGACAACCCAACCCGAACCGGAGAAGTGGCCATGAAATTAAACTTACCCCAAACCCTTAACTGTATTTTGCTTGGTTCCGCTCTGGGTGCTATTTCCGGGGCTTTTCTATCAACATTTGAACCGGAAATATCCCTAAGCAAAATGGCACGGTATGGGGCATTTATCGGACTAATTGCTTCTACTACATCGGTATCAATGGTTTCAATTCTTGACCGTAACAACCAGGGTTAGGCATGGGAATATTTAACGCAATCAAATCATTTTTTGTCGGGGATGATAACACTAATTCCCGACTTCCCGACGTTCATCAGAGCGCGATTACTCCCGAAACATTCACACCCAATCAAGATAATTTATACGTTAGCTCAGAGCTTGTTAGAGAAGCTAATAACCGGGGTTGGATTGTTGACGATGAACTTGTGCAACAGTCAGGAGAAATTGCCAAAAATGCCAAACAGAACGCCAAAAACGTTAAGAAATTTGGTAAGAATATCAAGGTTTTGAGTAAAGCTGAATTATTAACAGCAAAGGAAATGCAAAAGGCTGTTAAGTTAACCGCCGATGGTGACTCTAAAAAGTATGGAATCGTCACCGAGACTCAAAGCCTATTAGATGCCCAGAACGTCGCCTATGCAACGATTAAAGCTAATTACAGGGAACAGTTAAAAGCCACTAACCAGAGGGTTAATGATGCCTTGAATGGTTCCCAGAGTAAACGTAATCAACTAAAAGGGCGGTGATAATCAATGCCTAGAATATTGAACTTTGTCGGGTATTTTGTCGGGTCTATATGTTGGGTTTGTGTTGCTGGATTAATAAGTAGAAATTATCCCCAAATGCTCCCCTGGTATTGGGGATTTTTAGTATTGTTTATCCTGGGTTTAATTGGGGTTGGTTCGTTCTATGGCAGAAAAGCCTATATAGGAGTCCTAAACACATCTGAACCCATAATCATCGGGATAGTAATTATTCTGTTTGTTGGTTCCATCGTGGGAGGGATAGCAAGCCATGTCTAATTACTTAACCATTAGTTCGGCTTTGTGGACTGCAACGGGCGCGGGTCTTATGTGTTGGGGACTATCACAACCTTATCCATCCCCTAATAAGTTCTATGGGTTTACGGCGGGTGCGATCGCCTCGACAATCGGAGTGATTCTAAGTTACCCGGCCATGGAACGGTCAGAACGGAAAATCATCAGAAAAGATACCTGCGATCAAATTTTCGATATAGGAGAAGCTGCGACGGTTGAACGGTACAAGCAAGCTGTTTTTCCAGTTCCGAGAATGCCAGACCTCACTATCAACAATCATATTCTGGGACTGTTGCCAGAGCAGGAAATTGAAGATAAACCCCCAATAGTTCCGTTTGATTCAATCCTTGATAGGGGAGTAGGAATCTGTTTATTTGGGGATTCAGGTTCGGGTAAGTCGAGTGCCACTAAATATCTGTTAGGTCTAGCGAGTCAAGGGAGGGAACTGCAATTGATTTCCTGTGACCCACATTTTGATGGTGAGTCGAACTTTGGCGGTGATGCCCTGATTATTGACGATTACCCAACAATCCTAAAGTGCGTTCAATGGTCTTTGGATGAACTTGACAGAAGAAAGGCACTCAAGAAACAAGGGGTTAAAAGTTTTCCTAAGTTGGTTTTTATTTGGGAGGAGTGGCCGTCAATCCGGTTCACTGCCAAAAAACAGAAATTAGATGTTTGTGAGGAAGCCATTATCCGACTTGGGAGTGAGTGCAGGAAATACGATATGCTCTCGATTTTCTGTTCACAGTCTGGCAACACGAAGGCTATGGGACTAGAAGGATTAGGAGATTTTTTACAAAATTATTCCTTAATTCGGTTGGGCAAAATTTCCATCAAACACGCTAAAAACTTACCGGATCAACGGGTTTTAGCTTGCCTTAAATCTGTAGGTTATCCTTGCTTAGTTGACGATGACCTGAGCACCCATCCAACTCACGGGAATTACCAACATTTTAAGGACGGACAACCGCCCCAAAACCTTTTACCAGTTCGGACTGTTCCGATTAGTTTGAATGAAATCTTAGGTGATGAAATTTATGTTGAGAGGGAACCCGAAAAGCCTAAGCAATCCCCCAAAACTTCCCAATCTCCCCCTAGTTTTGACATCAGAAAACTGGACAAAAAACCAGAGAATGATTCAAACCCAGATGATAAGTTTATGCAGATTCTAGCGTTCTGTCAGGGCAAGGAATCGGTATCTGTTCGGGATGTTCAACGTTCATCTATTGGGTCTAATTTATCATCAGATGCCATTAAGTATGCGTTTCAAAGATTAGAAGAAATGGGTCATGGGACTGTTGAATCGGTAAAGGTTGGGGGATCTGTTTCCGTCCGTTTTACCCCTGTTTAGCCGTTGTTCGGTGTCGGTGGCGACAAATGGGTGTCGGTTACTGTGTCAGCCAATCACAGAAGGCTTTTGGGCGGTGGCGGCGGTGTCAGGGAATCCCCCTAAAACTACCTTATCCCCCCATCCCTGACAACCCGACACCGGAAAAACTGACACCCAATTATTAGAGGATTGTTGACATGAATAGTATTGATTTGTCAAAGCCCGAGAAGGTAGCGATCGCGCAGGACTCACTAATACTTAAATTCTCCCTCCTGGGATGCCTTGGTTTGGGTTTGATTGGTTCATTTGTATTTATCATGTCTGGACTCAAGGAAACACCATTACAAGCCACGGGAAACCTAGATAAGGCAATAACACCCAAACAGACAATAGAACCGCCTCTAGTCATTACTAAGAAGTCTAACAAGCCTATTGTTATTGAGGAAGGATCGGCGGCTTGGTTTTGTATTCAGAATAACGGCGGTTCCGGTTGCCTTGACCGTGATAGATTTGCTCCTAATTATCGGGTGATTGTTCCGGCCCGTAGCAAGACTTATGACGATTACCTTGTTCAGTACGGGGTTAGGGAACCGGGGGGATGTGGAAGATATTTTAATGGA
>DATNRE010000778.1:0-3944 GCA_036703685.1 Candidatus Obscuribacterales bacterium | reverse complement strand
AACGCCGATATTGTTATAGAGGATTTGGAAGGATGTCGTAAAACCATGAAACAGAGCCAGAAATCTCGTTCTGATTCCGGTGAATCTCGACACACTTGGTCTTATTATTCTTTGGAGCAAAAACTTAATTATAAGTTGGCTCTAAAAGGATTGAAGTTAATTAAAAGACCTGCACCATATACTTCTAAATCTTGCTCAACTTGTGGTGTTATTGGCAAAAGAAATCGACATGATTTTAATTGCCCTAATGGTCACTATCATAATTCCGATCTTAATGCTGCACGAAACCTATCTCAATGGGACGGTTTCTCATGTGATTTGAACCTAAAGAGAGATGCTTCTGTCATGGATTCATCTGGTTTAGATCATGGGGTGCTTGGCACACCCCTGAACTTGGTGAATATGGTTAAACAAGAGTATATTCAACTGTCTCTGTTTGACTGGGCTAGATACGAGAATCCCACCCCTACGCTACGCTAAGGGGTGGGAGTGTCAAAAATTGGGAATTACGCAAGCAGGCTATATATAGCGCTACGCGCTAGGGAACAGGGAACAGGGAACAGTAAGCAGTGAAAAGGTTTCAGAACTCAAAAGTGTCCTAACTGTAATGCGTAGCGCTATATAGCGTGTCAAAAGTAGGCGATCGCATACCAATGATCATAGCAATCGCCCTAAAAAGTCCTAATTATTTATTTTCCCCCAATGTTGGGGGCTAGGGGGCTAGATGGCTTGAAATGTATACTGTAGTTATTAGCCACCCGATCCTGATTGGGTGGCTATTTGCAAACCCGGTTTCTTTAAAAAATCTCCTCAAAAAACAGTTTCATGGCTTCAAAAGAACGACGATCAGAATCAGCGTTATAAGCACTTCCTTTCGAGGGATCATTCCCCGCTTTAGGATTGGTAAAACTATGCACAGTCCCACCATAATTTACCATTTGCCAATCTACATTTCCGTCTCGTAATTCTTTCTCAAATGCCTTAATATCTTCCTGATAAACTAACGGATCATCCTCCCCATGTAACACTAAAACTTTACTTTTAATTTGTTTCCCATCCTGGGGATTAGGACTATCTAAACCCCCATGAAAACTCACCACCCCATCCACATCCGCACCGCTTCTAGCTAATTCTAAAACCGTTGTTCCTCCAAAACAATATCCAATTGCAGCTAACTTTTCAGAGTCAGTTTGAGGTTGTTTCCTAAGTTCTGCTAAAGCGGCATTTACCCGTTCTCGTAATAACGCCCGGTTACTGCGGTAAAGGGTAGCTTGAGTTCGCGCTTCCTCTGGGGTTTGGGGTCGAATTCCTTTCCCGTAAATATCAGCAGCAAAGGCAACATAACCCATACTAGCTAGTTGTTCTGTACGTTTTTTTGCATAATCATCTAATCCTTTCCATTCATGCACAACTAACACCCCTGGGCGTTTCCCGGTTTGTGAGGAATCATAGGCTAAATAGCCTTCTAAAACCGCATCTCCTTGACGATATTCGATAACTTGGGTTTGCAAAGTGTTGGGGGTTTGTGCGGAGGTAATGATTGTCCAAACGGGAGTGATCAAAATCGCCATGACCAGCAAAATGAATACAGAATATTTTTTGAGGATGTTCATAAGTATCGGAAATAGACTATTAACTCAATTTCGGTATTATAGCAACTATAGCGAGTTACATAAATTACCCAAAATCACAAATAGAGTAAGCTGTAGAGACGTGCCACGGCGCGTCTGTCTACCGAAATTTATTTCCAGGCTTTTGGACTAATGGATGCTCCCCGCCCTAACAAGGAAATCTAGGTTTTTTTAGGGTTAATAATCGTGATTATTCTATTATTTTTCGTTGTGCTAATCTTAATTTAGCTGAACGAGAACGGTGATTATTATTTAGTTCATCGGGTTGGGGTTGAATTGGTTTTTTAGTTAATACCTGTAAAATAGGAGATTCTTTTAACCGATGTTTCACGATTCTATCTTCTAAACTATGAAAACTAATCACCCCAATTCTGCCTCCCGGTTTTAACCAATATGGCGCTTGATCGATAAATTTTTCTAAACAAGTTAACTCTTGATTCACCGCAATTCTTAATGCTTGAAAAACACGGGTAGCCGGATGAATTCGTCCGTGACGATAACTCGCCGGAACACAACCACCGATCGCATAGGCTAAATCCGTTGTAGTTTGAAACGGCCGTTTTTCTACAATTCCTTTGGCAATACGTCTCGATAACCTTTCTTCCCCATACTGATAAAAAATATCCGCTAATTGCTTCTCATCCCAATGGTTAATAATCTCCGCCGCCGTTAAAGATTGTTGTTGATTCATTCGCATATCTAAAGGGGCGGTATGGCGAAAACTAAACCCTCTTTCTGGCTGATCAAACTGATAGGAACTCACGCCTAAATCCGCTATAATTCCGTCAAATTGTTTAGATTTGGGCTGATATTCCGCAAAGTTTCCTTGCCAAAACTGCACTCTTTCCAATAGAGAAGGATCGGCTTGTTCAAATTTAACCCGGGCAGCAGCGATCGCGTCTTTATCTTGATCAATTGCTGTTAACTGGATATTCTCCCCCGCCTGCAATAATAACAAACTATGTCCACCACCGCCAACGGTTGCATCCAGATATTCGCCCCCCGCACGAATTTCTAACCCCGCAATTAATTCCCGACTCAATACCGGAATATGGACAAAGGAGGTTTGAGTATTTTCTTCCACTACTTCGATTTCAGACAATGTAATTATTCCTATAATTAATGATATTAGCTTAAACAATAAGTATAAGTCATATTCTTGACTTCTAGTTTAGCATTATATGTCTTTTTGAACTTGAGCTTAAATTTTTGAATTTCAGGTTTTGTTAGAGGACACTGACTTGATACAATAATACAAACCTTTTCTTGTTTAGCTGGGTCATCAGAGAGTTTTTTGAGGGTTGCTTCTAGTTGGTCAATGGCGTGCGAAATTTTAGACCCTTTAAGCTCAATATAGATTTCTATAACTTTTTTGATATCCTCTTGATCAGGAATAACCAAATAATCACAACGCACACCTTCTTTAATTGCACATCCATCGACCTGAACTACACAAACTTTAAATTGATTCGGATTTTCAATAATTAATTTACTCTTATTTTCTGCAAGAGGTATTAGTTTATTAGACGAAATAGTTTCGCACTCTGGAAAACGCTTTTTCATATCGCACTTAAATCAGGTCAAGAAGTTGATCAAATTCCATAGCCAATTCTTCAGAAACAGAATCAATAATATTTGTATCAATTAATCCCGTTTCTTCAGAGATAATGGATTTACAGAAACCATCCATTAAAGAATAAACCGCTACATCTTTTGTTAATAAAGTTTTATAGCGAGGAACAATTTTTTCCAGTTTTTCGATCACTTGATCATTAGCATCCTGATAAATTAAACCCGCTTGCAGTAAATTGTTAGTGGCGGTTAAAATATAAGGGCTATGGGTGGTAATAAAAAATTGAAGACCATCAGATTTAGAGTTAAAAACAGTAGCAATTAATTCAACAATATGTTTTTGAGCAGTTGGAAAAACATGGGCTTCTGGTTCTTCAATATATATGGTTTGACCTCCAAAAATAGGTTGTATAAATGGCATGATAGATTGTATAAATGGCATGGTAGATAATATAATTACTAATGGGAGTGTTTCTTGCTGACCAGATGAACAATTAGAAATATTAATTTTCCTACCATCTAAAGTTTTTAAAAAATCTTCCTCATTTTCAATAATATATTTAGCACATAAAATTTTTTCTACTAAGGGTTTTATTTCCATATCAATAATTTTTTGACGTTCATCTTCAAACTCGTTAATTTGCATAGTGTTTTTCATTAATTCATATAATCTTCCAAAGCTTATGATAAATGGATCTAAAGATTTCTGATTTGATAATATAGAAAAAATATTTTTTCCTA
>DATNRE010000777.1:0-2554 GCA_036703685.1 Candidatus Obscuribacterales bacterium | reverse complement strand
GGAAAAAGCCCTATCTGCTTTCGCGAATTGTCCTGAAATTCAATGCTTAGAAATCGGTAGTTTTCAAGGGATGTCTGCTTGTTGGTTACTGGATCATATTTTAACCCATGCTACGGCAAAAATAACCTGTATTGATTTAGGCTTTAAACCGGAATTTGATGGGAATATTTCTAAAACTGGAGCATCGGAAAAAGTCACTAAATTAGAGGGCTATTCCCAAGAAATCTTAGCAACTCTTACTGCTAATACCTACAATTTTGTTTATATTGATGGCTGTCATTTAGCCTCGGTGGTATTACAGGATGCTTTGCTGTCTTGGAATTTACTTAAACCGGGGGGAATTATGATTTTTGATGATTATGAATATCGAGATCCTGACCATCCAGAAGAAGATACGGGTAAAGGAATTGATCAATTTCTTAAAACCATCTCTGAGCCGGTAAAAATTCTACATCAAGGCTATCAATTAATGATTCAGAAATGAGGTGACAACCCCGTAAGCATACAAGAATGCTGTGTCCCAAAGATGCGATCGCCTTTCTTTTATTAATTATTGAAAAGCGCGATCGCTTTTTTTTATTTAATTCTGGGTTTATGGAGCATGAAATATGCAGAATAGATAGATTTTAAATATCCTGCCATTTTCTCGCATCTACAAATAAAGATAAATGCTTTGTATTAGTTGTTGCAACAATCACCTCATGTCCATAATTAGTAACTAAAATAGCTTGAGATGCTAAAATAACATCACCATCTAACGCCTTATTATCGGCTGTTGGTTTACCTTTGTTCCTCGTTTGAGCCCATAACTCGGCTGCCTTTAACATTACCTCCGTAGTGATAGGAAGATAAATAATTTCCGACTTTAATTGATCTAATTTTATAATTCCTGATAGTTGATTAGCTCGTAATAATTCTCGTCTAATTTCATAATCTATTATTTCTGGTAAAACTACTTCATAGCCTCTTACAAAAAGACTCGAAAACCATTGTTGACATTGCAACGCTAAAGGAGAAGCTTTCGGATTTGTAATTAAGCCCACAGGGGAAGAATCTAATAAGATAACTTGACTCATTAAATGGAAATATCCTCGAGAGATTCAATGATTTTTAAGGTTTCTTTTTGTTCTGTTTCATCATCTAATTCAGACCAAAATTGAAACAATTGGTTAATTCTTTCCTGTTGTTGTTGATTTTGCTCAGAATTATTAATTTGATTAATAGCATTATCCCAAGCCTTTATTGACGTTTGTTTTGTCATCATACTTTGACGAAACAAACGCACAAATTTCAATAATTCTGGGATGTATTCCTCTGGAGTTTGTTCAATTTCTGATAGTAAATCAAGACGTTGCTTTGTTGCTATTATTTGAGAATTATTCATGATTATTCACTTTTCTGATTAAATTTGGATCAGGTGGGCTTAAAAAGACTTACCCTAACATTATAATATAGCAATCCTATTTGATTAGTTTCCAAAATTTATGACCTATTCCTCTCTCTTGTCTTGAAACTTTGCTAAACTAATTTTAAGAAAAGTAAAGAGTTGAATCAATCGGAGCTTCATGTTAGAGATTACTTCCTCAGCGAACACCCAGATGGAAACCATAGTATCTTCCGCCCCCAAGGGTAACGGAAACCCCCCCCAGTCCCAGGGGTTTGCCCAACGGCATCTAGGCCCCAATTCCGTTGAGATTCAACAAATGTTAGAATTGTTGGGGGTTTCTAGTTTAGAAACCTTAATTGATCAAACAATTCCCTCAACCATTCGCCTCAATCATAGCCTAAAATTACCAGAAGCCTTAAGTGAATATGCGGCTTTAAATCAATTAAAAGTGATCGCATCTCAAAACCAAGTCTATCGTTCTTTTCTTGGCATGGGATACTCCGATTGTATCACACCCGGAGTGATTCAAAGAAATATCCTCGAAAATCCCGGTTGGTATACGGCTTATACCCCCTATCAAGCGGAAATTGCCCAGGGTCGTTTAGAAGCTTTATTAAACTTTCAAACCCTAATTATTGACTTAACCGGATTAGAAATAGCTAACGCTTCTTTATTGGATGAAGCTACCGCCGCTGCCGAAGCCATGAGTCTGAGTTATGCCGTTTCTAAAACCAAAGCTAAGGGCTTTTTTGTCTCCCAAGATTGTCACCCTCAAACCATTGATGTGGTGAAAACTCGAGCAATTCCCCTCGGCATTAATATTATTATTGGAGATCATCATACCTTTGATTTCAATACTCCTATTTTTGGTTGTTTGTTGCAATATCCTACTACTGATGGAACAATTTATGACTATCGAAATTTTATAGAAACCGCCCACCAACATCAGGCTTTAGTTACAGTGGCGGCGGATATTTTAAGTTTAACCCTATTAACTCCTCCCGGGGAATTTGGAGCAGATATTGCGGTCGGAAGTACCCAACGGTTGGGGGTTCCCCTGGGTTATGGCGGCCCCCATGCGGCCTACTTTGCCACCAAAGAAGCCTATAAACGCAACGTTCCGGGTAGGATGGTTGGTGTGTCTAAAGATGCCCAAGGAAACCCCGC
>DATNRE010000776.1:0-2383 GCA_036703685.1 Candidatus Obscuribacterales bacterium | reverse complement strand
GTAACTTAACTCTAAATGCGGGTAGCGGTAATATTATTTTTTCCAGTGTGGGTGATAGTAACCCCCTATCGAGTTTACAAGTCAATACCACCGGACTCACGACCCTACAAGGCAATTTAACTACCAATAATAACGTTGATTTTAGTAATGCTTTAGGAGGAACGCAACTCGAAAATTCAATTGCGATTAATACTGCCGGAAATAATGGTAATATTCTCTTGAATAATAGTCCGTTAACCGGTTCCCAAACCCTCACGTTGAACGCCGGAAGCGGAACAATTTCCCTAAATACCGTGGGTAATAATAATAACCCCCTAGGGGGATTAATTTTCCAACAAGCGAGTACCCTGAACCTGTTTGGCGATATCTACACCAGCACCGGACTTAGCTTTTCCTCCGTAAATACCGTTAATATTGCCACAGACTCAGTAACATTAGATACCAGTATTGGTAATGGAGCGATTGATTTTATCGGTTCAACCCTTGGAGGACAGGGACAATTAACCATTAATGCAGGCAATAGTAATGTTAATTTAGATACTTTTACGACCGAATCTCCCCTAAATGGTTTAGGAATTACGGCGGGAACCGTTCAAGCGAACGCCCCCATTATCCTAGGGTCAGGGGGACTGAATATTAATGCCAGTAATATTGTTAACCTAAATGGTAATACCCTCAGTAATGGTACGGTTGCAGTGACGGCAACTAACGATATTACTATCCGTGATATTACGACATCTTCCGGTATTACCCTCAATAGCCGCAACGGGAATATTACGGTTAATTCCCTCAATAGTTCATCCCCTAACGCTAACGGTGGGGAGATTTCCCTAAGTACCCCCCGGGGTAATATTACTACTAATATCCTCAATAGTTCATCCCCCAATGGTCAGGGCGGAACTATTTCCCTAGAAGCGATAACCGGAACGGTTACAACCGGGAATATACTGACATCAGGTAATACGGGCGGGAACCTGACGGTCAATGCCCAAACCAGCATTACCACCGGACAAATTGATACCCAAGGTCAAACCCAGGGCGGTAACGTCTTCCTCGACCCGGTGAATGATGTTCAGGTGGAATTTATTAACGCTGAATCCCCGAACGGGCGTGGGGGTAACGTTTTTGTTGAATCCAGCCAAGGCTACTTCCGTGCTACCAACTCCTTCCCCACCGGATTTTCCCCCACGGGAAGGGCTAGTATCTCCACCGCAGGACGTCTGGGTGGGGGTTCGATCACGATTCGTCACGCCGGAGGGCCACTAAATCCCCCCGTTTCTCCCTTTGAAATCGGAGGTAACTTAACGGTGAATGGAACTGCCGCCGCCATTACCACCGGGGATTTTAGTATTCTTCCCCCCCAAGGGTTTGAAGGTTCATTTACATTAGGAAATATTGCCCTAGAAACCGATGACGCCCCTAATATTATTCCTTCCGGTGGCAATGAATCCTTGATTGATACCGGAGTAATCCTGCAACAGAATATATTAATTCCTCCTAATAATCAAGAACAAGAACAAACAGAAACTCCGCCTGAAGTGATTATTGATTATAATAATAGCTTTCTTTCCCAGGAGCTTTTATCAACGGTAGATATGGCTTTCAGTTTTGATAATTTAGATTCTACCTTTTTAGCATTAGAACAGTTAAAAACCCAAGAATTTCAACAACATTTAGGCGTTCAAGGAACCCCATTAACCCGTGCAGAAGTTCAACGGCTTTTAAAAGAACTAGAGATCAAAACTCGACAGGTTTATGCTATTGTTTATGTTGTATCTAGGGAGGATCAATTAGAATTAATTGTGGTTCCTTCCTCCGGCCAACCCCTGCGACATAGTATTGCTGATGCTACACAGGAAAAATTATTCCCCGTGGTTCGACAACTGCAAAGCGAAATTACGAACCCCAGAAAACGGGATACGGTTAGTTATCAAATTCCGGCCGAACAACTCCATCAATGGATGATTCAACCGATAGAAGATGATTTGAAACGCTTGGGAGTTTCTACTATTTTATTCTCCCTTGACCCGGGTTTACGGAGTTTACCCCTAGGGGTTTTATGGGATGGTCAACAATTTTTAGTCGAAAAATATGGGATTAGTTTAATCCCGAGTACCAGCTTAATTGACTTTCGATATGAGTCCATTAGTGAAGCTGAGGTTTTGGCGATGGGAGCGAGTCAATTTCAACAACAAAACCCTTTACCGGCGGTTCCAATTGAGTTAGAAAATATTATTGAAATTTGGCCGGGTGAAAAATTCTTAAACGAGCGTTTTACCTTAGAAAACCTCAAATCCCAACGACGTAGATTTGATTTTAAAGTGATTCATTTGGCTACCCACGCTGATTTTAAAACCGGATCTCCGAGCAATTCCTATATTCA
>DATNRE010000775.1:0-1572 GCA_036703685.1 Candidatus Obscuribacterales bacterium | reverse complement strand
CCCATTAAAGCCCATGACCACCCTCAACACGATTTGGCAACAATTTACCCTACAAAATCTACTCCTCTACCAATGGCGCAATAGTAGTTTTCTCTACCAGATCACGGGATTTTTACACCAATGGCGACAGGGCAGTTGGTTATTGCAGTGGGGGGAACCCTTGGGGGCATTATTAATTAGTATTGTATTTTGTTTAGCTCCGTTTGTGGGAACGGCATTAATCGGGGTTTTGTTAATCGCTTGTGTCGGATGGTGGCTATTATTAACTCTAACAGATGAACCCTCACAAACTGCCTTTACTCCCATCCATTTAATCGTTTTATTATATTGGGGAATTTCCACTATTGCCACGGCCTTATCTCCGGTTAAAATAGCGGCTTTTAGCGGTTGGACGAAATTAACTCTCTATTTAATTTTATTCGCTTTAATGGCTAGGATTTTGCGATCGCCTAAAATTCGCTCGATTTTTATTACCCTATTTTTACACACGGCTTTATTCGTGAGTGTCTATGGTTTAAGACAGTGGTTTTATGGGGCAAAAGCCTTAGCTACTTGGGTAGACCCCACCTCAGCCCAATCTAACTTAACCCGGGTTTATAGTTATTTAGATAACCCGAATTTATTAGCCGCCTATTTATTACCCGCAGTCGGTTTAAGTTTGGCTGCCTTCTTTGTTTGGAAAGGCATTTTCCCGAAAGCCTTAGCATTAACCATGATCGTTGTTAATTCATCCTGTTTAGTCCTAACTTTTAGTCGAGGAGGATGGATTGGATTAGTGCTATTAATGTTTGGTTTTTCAGTCCTATTATTATATTGGTTGAGTATTAATTTTTCTCCCTTTTGGCGACAGTGGGCTTTACCCTTGGGATTAGCAGGATTAACCGTTTTTCTGGTCTTAGCAGTGGCATTTGTTCCCCCTGTGCGCTATCGGGTGGCGAGTATGTTTGTAGGACGGGGAGATAGTAGTAATAACTTTAGAATTAATGTTTGGATGTCGGTGATTGAAATGATTAAAGATCGTCCGATCCTAGGAATTGGCCCGGGAAACGTGGCTTTTAATCGGATTTATCCCCTTTATATGCAGCCTCGTTATACGGCTTTGAGTGCCTATTCCGTAATTTTAGAAGTGGCAGTCGAAACCGGAATTATCGGTTTAAGTTGTTTTCTCTGGTTATTAACTGTCACCTTTAATCAAGGATGGGTACAATTAAAACAACTCCGAGAGTTAGGAAATTCCCAAGGATTTTGGTTAATTGCAGCCCTTTCTACTCTAATGGGAATGATGGGTCATGGTTTCGTTGATACGGTTTTATATCGTCCCCAAGTTAATACTCTATGGTGGTTAATGATTGCTTTAATTGCCAGCTATTATCAACCCAAACCTCGGATTTTAGACAATCAAGTTTAAAAGAATAATCAATCAATTCAACCATGAGTTTCATTGATATAACCATTGGGGCTGAGGTGGTCACGGGACACGGGGACAACCCCTGAGAAAAGAGGCTGTAATATTTAAGGCCCCGGACATCCGCAAATTTACAATTGTAGAGAAAAATCCTAGTAATTTCCCCT
>DATNRE010000774.1:0-1784 GCA_036703685.1 Candidatus Obscuribacterales bacterium | reverse complement strand
AGTCAAAACATCAGATGATCTTTTCGAGCTTGAAGTGACAGATATTCCCGATCACATCATGATTATAGAAGCCCCGGCTTATGCTGTTCAAAAAGGGTTTAACTTCAATTAAATTGTCCCTTCAGTGAGTCCCATAAGTTGTTGTGTTTGTTCAGTAATACCAAACAAGCGATCGGCATGACAAAAGATTTCCCAGGCGCGAATTCCCATAAACCCAATCCCGATAAGTGCCAAGGGTATGGATGCGGCACCTAAAAGCGTGGCAATGGGGGGAAAGATCATACAAAGTGTTAACAGAATGGCGGTGATTACACCCCCCGCAATAGCCGCTTTTGCCGTGGAGGTGGCGACTTTTTGAACGAACTCCGACTTGGTAATTTTGCCTTCAACGTACAATAAAGAGTTTTCTAAAAGAGAAAATACTAACTCAATTACTCCTGCAACAATCGCGCCTTTAAGAGTTGCCCCAACGATTTCGGCAACTGCGGATTTAAAAGCGGCGTCCGCTAAAACCTTCTTCGCTGTGGCTAATTCTTTGTGGGTCATGTCCACCCCACCGCGCTTACGATTCACCATGAAATTTTCAAAAATCCCATTATTTGCTTCGCTTCCCCCTCCATTGATGTGGGCTTTGATGTGACTCCAATCTTTATCTTGCAAGAAGTTACGAATAGCTTCGGGGCCTTGGGCACGAATTTGGGCAGGTATGGATTCAAATACCTGTGCTGCTTGTTGAAGATTTCGCACCTCAGCACGCACACCCGCCCGAGAAAATTTGAATCGTAACCCTGTTGGTAGGTTTTCAAACCGGATATTATGGGCGACTTTAAAGGCTTCTTGAGTCACAACGACCCCAGCACCAACCATTGAACTTGGTGTTGATTCTACCCATGTCGTTACCACGTTTGCACGTTCCTGAACTTTAGCAGTCATTTCATTAGCTAAGTTTTGGGTCTTGGTAACGGTTTTCTTGGCTTTGGCTGTGAGAAATTTGAGGGGCTTAGGGTTAATTTTCATATAAATCCGGTTTGCCTCGTTAATTATTTTATTATTCTCACTATAGCAGAAGCGAAGCCCTTGATAAAGTGTGATAATTTTCTTAATTAAACCTTTGTTATTTAATGGGGTTATGAGTTTAAAATGGATCAATAACCTGTAATAGTTAAGACCATGACCGAACCCTCTGAACGGCCAGCTATTGAGAATCTTCGGGGTAAATTCACCAGTCCAGACCTGCAACAACGACTTAAAGCACTTTCAGACTGTCTGAAATTTGAACAAGGTTTAGATTTACTAGCGCAACAAGCATTAACCAACCCTTCAGAAAAGGTTAAACAATCGGCGTATTGGGTGCTGTATGGTGATAATCCTTATTTAACTGAAAATGTTAATTTGCGATCGCCTAATATTATACCTGAAGATACAATTTCCTCTGTAGCAATTAGTTCAGAATATAAAATTATCGTCGGTGGCGGTTGGAAAACCATCAGAATTTGGAATTTAGAGACAGGAAAATTAATTAATACCCTTGATGCTCATTCCCATTGGGTTTTATCCGTTGCTATTAGTTCCAATGGTCAATATTTAGTTAGTAGTAGTATTGACAAAACTGTTAAGTTATGGAGTTTAAAAACTAAAATTAATTTGCATACTTTTACAGGTCATACAAGTTGGGTTAATGTGGTTAAAATTACCCCAGATAATCAAACTTTAATTAGTGGAAGTGCAGATAAAACCATTAAAGTCTGGAATTTAGAAAAGAAACAACTTGTCCATACTTTTAA
>DATNRE010000773.1:0-2773 GCA_036703685.1 Candidatus Obscuribacterales bacterium | reverse complement strand
CCCTACTCCCCCTACTCCCCCTTCCCCCCGATCGCGTTAACCCTTAAAATTCTAGGTGATACCTTCAACGAACTGTCCTAATGTCCGTGAATCCGAATCAGTCCTCTGATCCTTCCACTGCAATGCAGCCTGATAGTCCCCAAGGATGGACACAATTGGCGGAAACTTACTATGCTCAGAAATTGTATTCTGAAGCGATCGCAGCCTGTCAAAAAGCGATCGCCCTGGAGCCCAAGGAGCCCTTAGCCTATGTGACCATGGGGAATATTTATCAAGCCCAGGGTCAAATACAAGAGGCAATTCGCTCCTATCAACAAGCATTAGTAATTAACCCGAATTTACCCCAAGCCCATGTTAATTTGGGGAGTATGTTTTACCGTCAGGGACAACTGGAATCGGCGATTAATAGTTATCGTCAAGCGGTGAATTTACAACCGGATTTAGCCGCCGTCCATTGGAACTTAGCGCAGGTTTTAAAACACTTAGGACAGGACGGGGAAGCCCAACTTTCGGAGCAACGAGCCTTAGCTTTAAATCCACAATTGGGCGGGGCTGATGCTCTATTTAATCAAGGCAATCAATTAGCGCTCCAGGGAAAAATTGAAGATGCGATCGCCGTCTGGCAAAAAGCGGTTGAGTTAAAGCCAGATTTTGCTGAAGCCTATGGGCAAATGGGGATGGTTTTACGACATCAAGGAAAATATAAAGAGGCTATTCCTTTATTAGAAAAAGCCATTGAAATTAAACCTAATTTACCCTTAGCCCATCAACATTTGTGTGGCATTTATCGCGATAGTAGTAATTTAGCCGCTGCCCGTCAAGCGGTGGATCGCTATATAGAATCTTGTAGCGAAGTTGATCCGATTATGGCGGCAATTTATGGGATTAGTACCTATCAGGTATCGGGCTTAAATCATATCGCCAAGGATCGGTTTTTAAAATTAGAATCTCAACTGTATTCTAAATTAGATCGGACGACTTTAGTAGAAATTAAATCGCTCTATTCTAATTTACTCTTTAGTATGCCCTATTTAAGAGATGATCTCGATAAAAATACTAAGTTTCATCATCGGATTACTAAAAAATATATTGAGAAAATTCTCAAACCCAAATATCAAGCAATTTCTGATTCTATTCCCAGCACATTTCCCCATTCTCCGTTAAGAATTGGAATTTTATCTAGCCATTTTAATCGCCATTCGGTGGGTTGGTGTAGTTTGGATATTTTACGGGAGTTATCAAATTTACCCGTTAAGCTGTATTTTTATTGTACTGATCGTCTTCAAGCAGATGATCGTACGCCGTTATTTGAAGCGATCGCCGATAAGTTTTTTATCCCTAAACACTATCCCAATGGACTACCCACACCGGAAGAAATTATTCAAGAAATTACTCATGATCAAATTGATATTATTTTAGATTTAGATGCCTTGAGTTTACCTATTCACGCCGATATTTTTTATCACAAACCCGCCCCGATTTGTATTTCTTGGTTGGGGTTTGATGCGTTGCAAGTTTCCGATCAAACCTATTTTCTAGGGGATGAATTTACCCATCCCAAAGGCAGAGAAAAATATTACACGGAACAATTATTAAAAATGCCGCATTCGTTTATGGCGGTTTCTGGGTTTGACCGAGTTGCAATTGATCCGATTAAATTACGACAAACCTATAGAATTAGTTCGGATCAAATTGTTTATTTATGTGTGGCATCGGGTCGGAAATTTAATTTTGAATTAGCTAAAGCTCAAGTCGAAATTCTCAAACAAGTTCCCGATAGTATTTTAATCTATAAAGGTTTAGCGGATCAAGATGTGGTAATTTCCACCTATCGTCAAGTTTGTGATCAGTTGGGAGTGGGGAAACATCGGATTAAATTTTTACCCCGTTTTCCCCGGGAAGAAGAACACCGTCAAGTGTATGCTATTGCGGATGTTTTCTTGGATTCCTACCCCTATAATGGGGGGACTCATACCTTAGAAGCGCTGTGGTTTAATGTTCCGGTGGTGACTCATAAAGGGGAACAATTTTTATCGCGGATGGGTTATTCTTTTTTACAAGGATTATCAATTGAAGAAGGAATTGCCGGGTCTTGGAAGGACTATATTAACTGGGGGGTGCGTTTAGGTCAGGATCAAGTTTTGAGAACATCAGTTCAAGAAAAGTTAATTCAATCTAAGCAATCTGAATCTTTAGCTCCTCTCTGGAATCCTCAACAGTTTGCTGAAAATTTATATGGGATTTTCCAACAATTAATTAGGCAGAAAACTGCCTAGATGGGGGGAATTGATGAATTCCCTCTAGGGATTGTAAAGAATTAAAACGTTCTCTTGTTTATTGGGGCAAGGGGAATTATGATTAGGGCTATGGTTTTCGTGAACCTAAGCGGGGGCTAAAACCTGGGGGGGTTCACGAAAAACCCTAGAACCTTGACAAATCAATAGTTTATATTTTTGAGTCCGGTTAGTTATTGATAATCTATTGCAATAACGAAGGCTGAAATGAGGCGATTTTTGAGGTTCACGAAAATGGGCTCCAGAATCACCGCCCCATCAGGGTTTCAGACGGCAGACTTTCAATAACAATAATCCCGCTTGCGGGACTGAAACACAACATTGTTTTGATGTCCTTATATGTGGTGATTGCTTTCAATAACAATAATCCCGCTTGCGGGACTGAAACTTTTAGTGTGATTAATCTCTGGAATATTTAATGGGGCGGCGCCGCAGTCTTTCAATAACAATAATCCCGCTTGCGGGACTGAAACGGCTCA
>DATNRE010000772.1:0-2643 GCA_036703685.1 Candidatus Obscuribacterales bacterium | reverse complement strand
ACTAAAGGGTTTCATTAATTGGGATTCTACAAACTCCACTGTCCCGTCCCACTTCGCTACTTTCTGATATTGTGGGAATTGTTGAAGCCTTCCTGATTGGGCGGCATTAGCAGCGTAACAATTTTTGCATCCGGGGCTTCCTGCTACACGGGAACATCCCACGGTTGGATTTATCGTCTCATCGCACCAAGAAATTGTAGTTGTCATAGGTTTTTTGGTTTTGGTTAATGTTGGTAAAAAAAAGCCGAGGATTTCTCCCCGACTCTAGTTAATTAGGCTTTAGCTGATTTCAGTTGTTTGGAGTTAGTTGCATTCAATTGAGCAACTGGAGCTTGATTGAGTTCGGCTTCTGCAATCGCAGCAAAACATTTCGCTTGATTTTTAACCAATCGTTGATCATTACAGACATCCATTGATTGAATTTCTTTTGTGGCTTTCAACGCAGCCAATTCAAGTTCGCCATTGGGTTCCCGATAACTACTGGCAATGTGGAAATAATTACCAAACTTTCCTTCCGTTTTGGTCATCTCAAATCGGAAAATCAAGTTATTGTAGCTTTCACGAATCTTCTCCAAACTATATTTGTTGAAGTTATCTTTCATCCCTTCAGAAGCCCAACTATTAAGCGCATTCTTAACAAATTGTTCCGTTAAAGTAGTGAATTTATCTTTACTTTGACGGTGCATCAAGAAAGTAGATAATTCACTGGCTTTTTCATGGAATTGAGTTTTCATCTCACCCGCAACTGGAATCCCCCAAATTTCCATAAATTCCTCATTAAGATAATTGGGTTCAAAAGTCAGAGTCTTTGTCGAGATTTGACAAACCGCCATTTCAACAAATTTTCCTTTGGTCAATCCCGCTTTCTCCGCTTCAGAACAAGTCATATTATTGGTATTTCCTCCAACAAATTGACCCCATTCTTTACTACAATTCCCACGATAACGACTGGGAGAACTGGGAATCAGAAATCCGTATCCGTCGATTTGGATAATATTCATGGTTTGTTCTAGTTTTGTAAGTTGTTTGAGTTTCTAGTGATTGATTTTTTACTTAGGAAATCAACCAAAAACCCAAGGCGGTAGCTAGATTATTTTGTTGGAAAAACTCAGTAGTCTTCCCAACATTATAACCTAACTTTTATCGTTTGAAACTAACGTTTAACCCAGGTTCTTTATAAGCTAATTCCTGAATTAATTGTTGATATTCTGCTTTTAAACTCTCAATTCGTTTAGAACTCAAAAGTTTTTCCTTACGAACTTCAAGAGCTTTTATTTGATTCTCAAGGTCTTCAATCTCAGAATCTAATTTGTTTAACTTTTCACCATTTACCCGATTTAGCCTGATTTCCTCAGACCGAATCAACTCCTCTAACTTTGCCAACTCCGGTGAATCCTTAGAAGTCTGATATTTTTGACGAAAACAGATAAAAACTTTTGCAATGCTATCCTGGTAGATAACATTATTTTTGTTGTTATTCAGATTATCTTGATGAATTTGTAATGCTTCGACAATAGCATCGGATTCAATTTCAGAGAGTTGTTCAGAAAGAGATTTAATTAAGGATTTCTGTTCAACAAACTTTCGGAGAGATTGATTAGGTTCGGTAAATGTTTCAAGTTCAACATCAAGTTCAAATTCCGAATCAACTTGAAGTTCAGAAAAGAATTGAGATTTGTTAGGAATCATTGGTTTAATTTAGTTGAGGTTTAGTTGAGAAAATACCAAGATCCTATAGACAAACTAATAGAATCCTGGTATGATTTAGGAATTGGTTTACTTACACCCTGATAGTTTTGAGTTTGTTGTTAGGAAAGGATAGCAAACTCATTTTTGTTTTCAGGATTTTCAGCGTGTTCAATACCTTCAGAATCTTGAGAATAATCATCAAGGAAGGAGTTAATTGATTCCTTAAAAGCCTTAGATTCAATTTGTCGAATCCACCAATCAGGTTCGTTGTTGATAGATTCAGAGATACGGTTGAGCCACTTATTTAGGGCTTGTTTGACGAGATGTTGGGGAATGCGATCGCAATCAAAAACCCCATCAAGTTGAAGTCGTTCGATAATTAAATCAACATCAAGATTGAGTTTAGTTTCCATTATTTTGCGAGGATTAAAGTTCATTAAATCTAAGCGGTAGCTAGTCTTTGAGAACTAGAACTTACAGAACTAGAACTCAAGACAATTAGAGTTCCCGTGGGAGAAACCAGGTAGCTATCGGCTTTAAAAACATGACGAACAT
Organism: Candidatus Obscuribacterales bacterium; assembly: GCA_036703685.1. Taxonomy (GTDB): domain Bacteria; phylum Cyanobacteriota; class Cyanobacteriia; order Cyanobacteriales; family Microcoleaceae; genus Planktothrix. The sequence goes on along the minus strand of DATNRE010000772.1, from coordinate 399 downwards.
CGGTAATTTGTAAGTGTTGAAGTTCAAGAGTTCCGTAACTGTAAGATTGCCAAAATCCTTCATTGTAGAGATATTCGCAAAGATAAAAACCATAATTTGGGTCAATATTTTGCGGAGCTAACATACCAAAACAACCCTTTTTGTATTCTCGAATTGGTTTACCTAACACTTCCCGATTATGTTTGGCAATTAACCAGAAATCAGCACCTTCAAAAGCACTGTGAATTGTCCATTGATAAGGATGACGTTGATACATTAGGATTGTCCAAATAACATCAACGTCATTAGGCGGTAGCCCGTTTTAGTCAAACAAACTTAATTGTTTTAATGGTTCTTCAATCTCAATTAATTCGGTTTTGGGATTGAAAATAATCAAAGGAAGTTTGGCTTTTCGTGCCA
>DATNRE010000771.1:0-2763 GCA_036703685.1 Candidatus Obscuribacterales bacterium | reverse complement strand
AGAAAATGCTCTCTTTAGTCAACGGGCGGGCGGTTTATGTTGTCCTATCTAACCCTGTTATTGTGATATCATCATAAAAATAGCTTTGTGCGATATTTCACCAATATTTGTACAAAGCTATAATGATAAAATCTATCCATGCAGAAGATAATCAAAAATAGAAATTTAACATCAAAAAGGAGTCAATTTGTTCAATGGAAACAATTACAGTTAATCAAGATGATAATAAAATCAATAAATTGGTTAATCAAACCATTGAAAACAATCAACCAATTTTATTAAAGGGAGAAATAGGAAATGCTGTTTTAATTTCTGAAAAAGATTGGAATGCGATTCAAGAAACTCTTTATTTACAATCTATTCCTAATTTGCTGGAATCTATTAAAAAAGGTGGCGAAACTCCTTTAGAAGACTGTATTGATGAAGCAGTTATCAGGAATATTTTAAATGGGTAATTGGCAATTATTTTTTACTAAACAGGCAGCAAAAGATGCTAAAAAGGTTGCATCATCAGGGTTGGGAAAACAAGTTAACCCAATCCTGGATATTCTTAAAGAAAATCCTTATCAACCTTATCCACCTTATGAAAAGTTAACGGGAGATTTACAAGGATATTATTCAAGGAGAATTAATGTTCAACATCGCTTAGTTTATCAAATATTAGAAGACGAAAAAATTATCAAAATTATCAGAATGTGGACACACTATGAGTAGTAATCAACAGGACTTACGCAAATTCATGAATTACCCCTACTATAAAATAAAAATAGTTTTGTAATCATAAAATCTATCAACGATTTGATAATTTTAAGGTTTAATTAGATGCGCTTAAGCGCAACAACGAATTTAATTAGGAGTTAAAGATGAAAATTGCAACGTGGAATGTTAATTCAATTAGAACTAGAAAAGATCAGGTTTTGCAATGGTTACAAACCAATGAAATTGATATTCTGTGTTTACAGGAAACCAAGGTAATTGATAAAGATTTCCCCGGTTCTGTTTTTGAAGAATTGGGTTATAATATTTATATTTATGGTCAAAAAGCCTATAACGGGGTGGCAATTTTTAGTAAAACGCCCTTAGAGGCGGTTCATTTTGGATTTTCTGATATTTTAAATACTGAACCCTCTCAAAACTTTGATGAACAAAAACGAGTTTTAACCGGAATTATCAATGGAACTGCTATAGTTAATTTATATGTGCCTAATGGTTCTAGTATTGATAGCGATAAATATAACTATAAATTAAACTGGTTAAACCATCTCAAAGATTATTTAAAACTTTTGTTAACTCAAACTGAAAAAATTTGTATTTGTGGTGACTTTAATATTGCTTTAGAAGATATTGATATTCATAACCCCAAGGGTCGAGAAAACCATATTATGGCGAGTGATGCGGAACGTCAAGCCTTAGAATCAATATTAGAATTAGGCTTTAAAGACGCCTTTCGCAAGTTCACCACCGAAGGCGGACAGTTCAGTTGGTGGGACTATCGCCAAGCATCCTTCCGACGCAATACCGGATGGCGCATTGATACCCATTATTTAACTCTACCCTTGTATGAAGTCGCCAGTAGTTCTATCATCGATAAAACCCCTAGAACCTGGGAACAGCCGAGTGATCACACCCCTGTGATTTTAACCATCGAGATGCCTTAGTCCGCTTTTTGAAGTCGTTGTAAACTTTCGGGAAAAAAATATTGAGCCAAGGACACAAATAAGGTAATATAATAGTTTGTGCAAAATCTTCATTAATCTAGGCTCATGGCTGTACCCAAGAAGAAAATGTCCAGGTCGAGACGCGATATGCGCAAGGCGACTTGGAAGCGGAAAGCAAGACTACAAGCTGAAAAAGCGTTATCCCTCGGGAAGTCTGTTCTCACCGGTCGTTCTACAGGATTCTACTATCCCACTGACGACCAAGAAGAAGGCGACGCGGAATAAACGGTTAGACTGTGCGGAACTACAGAAAAATAGGGGCGAGAAAGCTTCTCTGTTCGGGAGAGGAAAACTCGCCCTTGTGTTTTTTTGAGGAGATATTTATTCAATTATTTTGATCTGCCTTTACTATGTCAAGACCCTTGATCTATAATTCCTAAATACCTAAAACCCTACACCCTGGGGTGAGGCCTGTCCTCACCCCCCCTATAATTTAGGTCAAAGATTTTATAATTGCGATGATCCGTCTATTAGACATTGGCTGAAATAAACTTATTTGGTGTGAGTCCGTTTTGAATTTACCCTGGGATTTGCTTATGGGTCTGATTAAAAATTTCAATCCATGGGAAACTAATTGATGTTAAACTAGATAGTATAGTTAATGATCAGTAAATAATAAAAAGCCGTCCTAAGACGACGGGGTTTTATTCCGAGTTTTTTGGTAAGGACGAACCATGTTACCTCAACCGATATCTGATGATCGTGCGCTAAGTCAGTCTTTGTATCAGGCGTTAATTGAACATTTTCGTGACGCCTTCGCTGCCTCAAACCCGTCTCAACTTTCTGAATGTAGCTTTGGTTTTGCTCCTAGTCCCACCGGAGTCAAAACCTTTTTTATTGTTACCCCTTCTTTGTTCGTGGCAGAAAAATTACTCTTGGACATTGATCAAATACTTGAACGAGTGCAAACCTTAATGATTGGAGTCGGACAGGTTGCCGTGTGTATTCAACCTCAAAACAACCCTATAGAAAGTCCTTCTACCTCATCGGTTTGTCACTCGTCCTCCACATTTCACCCTGAATATATGATGTGTAAACTCTTTCA
>DATNRE010000770.1:0-2140 GCA_036703685.1 Candidatus Obscuribacterales bacterium | reverse complement strand
ATCGTGTTCCTTCCCCTGTTATACGTTTGTAGTGTTCAATACTTCGTCGAGCGAGGTCATCCCCTGCTTGACCTTCATCAATCCGGATTCGCGAAGGTTCCTGACGCCCTCGCGTTTCCCGATTAAAGTAATATTTAATGGGATTATTCTAGCAGAAACTCAACGGGCAAAACGAGTCTTAGAAACCAGCCATCCTCCCATGTATTATATTCCGCCCGAAGATATTAAATTAGAATATTTACAACAAACTTCTCGCAGAAGTTGGTGTGAATGGAAAGGAGCTTGTAGTTATTATAATATTACGGTAGCTGACAAACAAGCTGTTAATGCGGCTTGGAGTTATTTAAGTCCAGTTCCTGAATTTATTGATATTCAAAATTATTATAGTTTTTATGCCAGTTTAATGGACGCTTGTTATGTGGGAGATGAGTTAGTAACAGCCCAAACCGGGGATTTTTATGGGGGTTGGATTACTCAAAATATTGTGGGGCCATTTAAGGGAGAACCGGGAACCATGGGGTGGTAATCTGTACCATTTAACCTCAAAAACCCGCCTGAGCGGGTTAGTGCGGCTGTAGAAATTTTAATTTGTTGAAACTGAATTAGGGTTTTATTTCAGCAATGATTCTGCTAACTGTTCTAAATGAATGGCACTATTGACTTCATAAAAAGATGTGGTTGGGGCTTTGACAAATAGGGATGACATTTCATTCATAATAGCTTCATAGGCCTCGGTGTGGTTATTGGAAGTATCCATATCCCCAATATCCTCCCAGAAAATCAGAGCAATTCCCTTATCGGTTCCGGGTTCTTGAAGTAAATAAGCTCCTTGAAAACCTTCTTTATAGGTAGCTACCGCTTGTTCAAATAATGTTTGAGCTTCTTTAAATTTACCCGGTTTGAATTCACCGATGGCAACGTAGGCAACTTTTCGTCTTAAAAAATCCTGAAATTCTGACATAAGTTAATAAATGTAATAAACTGCAAGTTTTTGCACCAGAGTTAAGACTCAACTCTAAATAATTCTACCAGTTTAATTGCCAAAAACCAGAGGGAATAGCCGTGACCCTTTGACCCTTGGCAAAAATAACAGCAATTGCGATCGCAATTTGTCCAAAGAAAAGTACCCTAGTCTGTAAAATCTAAGAAAATCAAAAAAACGTTCCTCTAGTAGCGAACCCAATTTCAATTTTACTTGGTGGTGTCAAACGTGAATACAGTCCCTCCGCTCGATCTTAGCCTACAGTACAAAACCATTCAGGATGAAGTCAGCGCTTGTGTGCAAGCGGTCTTAGCTTCCGGCCGTTATATTGGAGGTTCAACGGTCGAAGCCTTTGAACAAGACTTTGGAGAATATATTGGGGTTCGGGAAACTATTGCTTGCAACTCGGGAACCGATGCCCTATTTTTGGCCCTGCGCGCCCTGAATATTGGGCCAGGGGATGAAGTGATTACCACCCCTTTTACCTTTATCGCCACGGCAGAAATGATCAGTGCGGTGGGGGCAACTCCTGTATTTGTCGATATTGATGCCACAACTTTTAATCTCGATATTCAACAAATTCCCAACGCCGTTACCGAAAAAACCAAAGCCATTATCCCCGTCCATTTATTCGGTCAACCGATGGACATGACCCGATTAATGGCCGTGGCCAAATCCTATCATTTAGCGGTGATCGAAGACTGCGCCCAAGCCACCGGGGCCACTTGCCAGGGGCAAAAAGTCGGAAGTATCGGGGATATCGGTTGTTTTAGTTTCTTTCCCACGAAAAACTTAGGCGCCTGTGGCGATGGAGGGGCCGTAACCACCCAAGATCCGGCCCTGGCCCAAGCCATGAGAATCATCAAAGAACATGGTCAATCCACCCGTTATAGTTCGGATACCATTGGGATTAATAGTCGTTTAGATGCCCTACAAGCCGCGATTTTACGGATCAAACTGCGTTATCTCGATACCTGGAATCAACAACGGCAAACCCTCGCCAAACGGTATCACCAATTACTCGATCCCCTATCAGAAATTATCACACCCCAAGAAATAACTTTCGGTGAGAGTGTGTGGAATCAATACACTATTCGGGTACAAACAGAGCACCGGGAGGCAGGGGGAGCAGGGGGAGCAGGGGGAGCAGGGGAAGAA
>DATNRE010000769.1:0-4748 GCA_036703685.1 Candidatus Obscuribacterales bacterium | reverse complement strand
GGCTATTTCCGGTTCCACACCACAGGAACAAGCAGTTAATTATCTCAATAAACAGGATAATTACTATACGCAGATCTACACTTCCCGACCTTCTCAGACTGTGTTTAAGTCGGGTTGGCATCGGAGAACTAAATACATGATAGATGCCGTTAATGGCGGTAATCCGAGTTGGTAGTTTTGAATTGTAAATATCAGCAAAAACACAAACATAAATATATGAAACTAGAAGATTTAGATGATGATTTTGTCTACCTATTGCACGCAGAGGGAAGTGATCGATTTAAAATTGGACACTCCAACAATCCAGAGGGTAGATGTCAAAAAATTCGTCAGCAATCCCCGTTTCCTATTTCGCTAGTATGCTCTTACATGGTGATCAATGCTCACGAATGTGAGCAGAAACTACACAAAATGTTTTCCCATAGACGAATACATGGAGAGTGGTTTGTATTTGAATCTAAGGATCACGCACGTGGCTTGATTGATGAGTTTTTCTCGGTTGGATTGCACGCAAGATTACAAAACAAGGAAATAGACAGGGTTCACAAAAAGGCAAGTCCATCATTCTTGCATTTAGCACAAGATGTGTATTCTTTCGCTAAACAAGAATGCGCGGATTCAGATGGTTGTTGTATCGGTATTGGTGACTGCCTTTATTCTCCAATACTTGCAGAAAAATACATATTATCTTGCAGCATAATTGAAAGCGTTTTTGACTACCTACAGGACATAGGTTGGGGCAAAAAATGTATAGAAGACGACAATAGTACAACCGTCACTTTTTACCCCAAACAAAAATGAATTATCCAGAAGTAGTTGAATCAGTATTTAGCAAAATTTCATCCATCCCCGAACCCAACCCCCTCCCCCATAACAAAGACTGGATTCTAACAGTTCTCTATCACCGAACAGTGAACCCAAGAGCTAAATATCCCAGTAATGGGGTCATCAAAAGTATTCTTGATTTCGGGTTGGAGTTTGCTCCTTTAGAGGATTGGAACATCAGTTTAGAGGACTACAGCGTCGCGAAATTAAACCAACAGAACCGATGGTTAACATGGCGAGAAAGCCTAACACCCATTGGCTCAGGAATGAAGAAAACTATCGATAATGAACAGGAGTTTTAATGGCAAGAACAAAGTCAAAATCAAAATCAGACTATCCAGAAATTGCGAAATTAGTTGTTGAGGTAGCGAAAAAACGCGGGGGAAATCAACAAATAACAGACATTAACTGGGTGACAAAAACCCTGTTTAAGTATCAACATGGCGTGATTCCGTTGACTGACACAGAGTCCGATTGTGTTCGGATCGGAGAGGGATTAAGACCTCGCTACACATGGCAAATTACCAGAGATCATGTTAGGGCTGCCGAACAAAATCAAGCCCAAAAGGGGTGGAGATGACCACAGGGGAACAGTTAGAATATATCTGGTTGGTTGATAGTTTGGTACTTTCGGAAACAGGAAAACATCTTGATAGTTTAACCAGGCAAATTATTGAGGGGATATTAAATAATGAGAGTTATTCAAATATTGCCGAAAAACTTGGCTACGACAGTGGTTATATTGGAGACAAGGCTAGGGTAACATTTAAAACTCTAAGTAAAAGGCTTAACGAAAAAGTTGATAAACATAACTTTTGTTGGGTACTTGAAAGGGTTTTAAACGTTGATTATAGCCTATCTGTTGTCAACTACTTACAGACAGCAAGGGACAAATGAATGGTTGACATTTATCGAAACACCACATCTTTTTGGGCTACTTTTAGCTATTCGTCGGGTGCATTTAACGGCTTCTATCTCACGGCATCCGAAGCTATTGAACATTGCAACAACCCCGATAACGGATCGGAATTTAAGGGTAAGTGGTTTCAAGATCGGATGATTGGATTTATTCCTCAAGGTTGTGTCCGAGTTGGGGATGTGGTTTATTCTTCGGGAACAAATGACAGGATCTCCCATTTTAAAGCCATCCCTTGCGAGTGGGAACTGATACAGGTTTGTTGACCAAAACAATATTAAAAAAGGATGAAAACAAAATGCTGATCTACGACTGCGAAATTATTAAGTGTATCCCCACGGGAGTCCGGTTAGATAATTACAAATATTGCGACGGGTGGAGGGACTTCGAGAACATGGGGGTTAGTGTTATTGGGTACGACACTGGAGACACCCTCGACTACATAACAGATCCCATCACTAGGTTTCAGGAAATAGTTGATTCCGAGAAAGATATTGTAGGATTTAACTCAAAATCATTTGACGATTTTTTGTTAAAAAGTCATGGGATAGAGATTGAGACTACTTATGATTTACTGGAAGAAATTAGGTTAACGGCGTTTGGGAGTTCGGATTATCGAGATACCCCCAAAGGTTTCTCTTATAGCTTAGATGCAATTTCTAAAGCCAACAATTGCCAGAAAACCGGGCGGGGTGATTTAGCTCCGCAATTATGGCAAGACGGGAAAACCCAAGAGGTTATTAATTATTGTCTTAATGATGTCAAAATCACTAAGTTGATATTAGAACTGGGACTAGAAGGGAAGTTGATTGACCCAAATACAGGAGAATTTTTACAACTCAGACCAATGGAATTAAAATGACTAAAACCTTCATCGGAATTGACCCAGGGGCGACGGGTGCAGTTTGTAGTCTATCCTCTGATGGCGAGATTAAATTCCTTGATTGTCCAGTGATTAAGATTGGTGGGAAAACTCGCCCCAATGCGACGTTAATGGCGGCTGGGTTGAAAGAGTTTGTGACATTCAATACTCACCTAATAATTGAAAACGTTCATTCCATGCCTAAACAGGGTGTTGCCTCTACCTTTAGCTTTGGGATGGGGTTCGGGATTTGGCTCGGGATTGTTGCAGCAATAGGAATTCCGATGGAGTTCACCACCCCCCAAGCCTGGAAAAAAGCCTATGGGTTATGCAGCGATAAAGAAGCGGCGAGGGTAAAGGCTTTGCAATTATTCCCGGGTCAAGCCAACAATTTGAAGCTCAAGAAACACCACGGGCGGGCGGAGGCGTTATTGTTGGCAGAATATTTAAGGCGGAAGTCCTAATGGTTTAATTAATAAAAAGCACCCTAAATTGATAGCAAGGTGCTTTTTGTTGCGTCAATTCTGTACTATTTGATTCTACCATTTAGAAGCTTGACAAAACTATCCCCCAATTCCCAAAAACTTCCTCAAACCTTTGGGGTTGTTGTCCAAAATAAAATAGGGTTTGCGACCTGTTATTTTGGTCTTGTTTTTGCCCTTTAGCCACTCGTTCAGGGGAATAAAAAGTCAATCTTTTAGTTGGCAAAGCAAATCGAACACAATTGTTTAACGCCTTCTGATACCACTGAGTCGAATTATCTGTATTGGTCAACAAAAGAACTTCGGGATATTCTCGCCCCAACAAATCAATTAACTTATCAACCACAGGCTCAAGAAAGCCTTGGCTATAAGGTGGATTCAACCAGATAGTCCTATTCCCCCTCCAGTCTTTGGAAAATCCATCATCTTCAATTGTATAAAAAACTTTTGCCTTAACAGTCTCATTTGCCAACTCACAGCTAAACGGATCTAAGTCAGGGTGTCCATAAAATTTATGGACTAAATTTATTTCGTCTAGGGATGTATAATTTTCGTTTGAACCTAATTTAATCGGTTTTGTTTCAAATAGTGAAAGTTGTTGTATAATCATTATATTGTTCCTTATGGTTATTGTCTTAAAGTGATTGAGATTCACTACAAACTCAATCACTTTTTCTTTATTATAATGTATTTGTGATAAAATAAATATTAACTTGAATTTACTGACATTATGGAATCAGAAAATAAGACAAAGAAATGCGGATTTGCTTCTATGAGTTTGGAAAAACGTCGGGAGATTTCTAGTAAAGGGGGTAAATCTGCTCACGATAAAGGGACGCTTCATAAGTTCACGTCAGGCGAGTGCAGTAATGGTGGTGCAGAAACATCACAAGACAAAGATCACATGGTTAAAATAGGTCGTAAAGGCGGCGAGACATCCCACAACAAGGGAACGCTGTATAGGTTTACTGCTGAAGATTGCAGAAAAGCGTGGAAAAGATCAACATGAACAAATTCAAAGTAGAAGTCATTAGAATTGAATAGTTTATGAAAGTTTTGAAAGAAGTTGGGGGAGGGCGATCGCAATGACAACGCCTGATTATATTAGCTCTGTCTCTCTACTCCCGACGGTTGAATTCATGGAGTATGTGGCTCGAAAACAGTGGGACTCCGGGCTTGATTATGTCTTGGGATTGTCAGAAGTAGTCCCAACTTTTCACTCAACAACAAACTCGGAATGGGTTTGTTTGAATTCTGAGTCCGAGTTTTTGGAATCCCCGTTGGGGACGTTCCCAATTAAGAATCCATTCAGTTACACTAGACCTGAATCGTCCCCTGTTTTTGTGGCGTTGAATGATATCTCAATCCCCAAAAACAAGGTAGGGAACGCCAAATCATTGTTTTTATATCGAATAATTGACAATGATTTTGAAGTGATTTCAGTTGCCAACTATGCCAAAAGTAATATCACCACCGCCCCGCCGTTAGATTGTTTTACCCGCGAGTGCTTAACCTGGTTTTCCTCGGACGTTGACTGGTTTTCTGGGTTTGCGGTTTCCTCTCAATCCTTGGCTCCCTTTATTGTGGGAGATGATGGGATTGTCTTAACCAAGTCAGAAGATATTTTAGCGGGAATTATTGAGAGTTCAACCGCAGCAATCCC
>DATNRE010000768.1:0-5193 GCA_036703685.1 Candidatus Obscuribacterales bacterium | reverse complement strand
GCAACCCCATGACCCGCACATTCTAAAAACTTTAAATCCGATTTCATCAAATTAACGGGTGTGGGGGTTAAGGGTAACAAACCAATATCACAGGTTTGCAGAATCTGATGATATTTATTATAACTGCAAAAGGGTTCAAATTCTTTATCAGATATTGCCAACTGATCAAAAAAACGTCGATCATGAATAACCTTAACCTTAACTAAAGTTTGATGACGAATTAAAACCCGGTTTAAGGTTTCCATAATCGGTTGCCAATCCGGTTCTCGATTTAATGCACCAAAAAATAAAGTAACTTTTGGATTAGAATAAATTCGAGGGGGAGGTAAAATCAATAAATGATTTTTAAAGATAGCAACTTGAGGATTAAATTGTTGTAAAAATTCCTTTAAAGGGGCGGTCGAAGTCTGCACACCATGACAGCCGCGATAGCTGAGATAACGATTATCTGCATACTCCTTCCTTCGTAACGGATTATCGTCAATTTCAGCAATAATGAGATAATCCTGTTTTAGCAAATTTCTTAATATTTCTAAGTGATGATCATAGGATAAAATTGTCCGTTGCCAAATAAAAACCTTTTCTTCTTCGGGTAAAAAGGAACAGTTGGGAATAGATTTAGAGGCTGAAATGGTACGGGTTCCAGGTATGGTCGCACTCAATTGATCCGGTTCCAATACCCGCAGGCGATCGCACCCTGTAGGAGCCATAATCGCCGTTTGAATCAACAAACGACGGGGAGGTTGTAATGATTTAATGGCACGAACAATATAAAATTCGGCGGCGGTTTGAGTCGCAAAACGATTGGGATCTAAACCCAAAGTATTCCTAAGAGGTTCTACTAATTGCAGAAAATTTTGAAACGGATCATCTTTTTTTCCTCGAGTTTGAATTTCATAAATATATAATCCCGCTTCCCAGAATAGTTTTTGAATCCTTTCTAAAGTAAATCCTTGATAATCAGTATTTTCTTCACCCTCATTTTCTGATTTTCCTTCTAATAAATTAATAATATTTTTCCAATACTGACGATTAGGAATATAAGCTAAAACCTGACCTTGATCTTTTAACCATCGAGTGTGATATTGTAAAACCTTGAGTGGGTTTCTGATTTGGGGTAAAATCCCATCATAAATCAAACAATCTACGGTTTTTTCTTCTAATTCTAATGGGATTGTTTCTAACTGATCCATTGAACTCACAACAATCTGATCTAACTCTTGAGTTATTTCTGAACTTAACTCAGAATCAATTAAAATTCCCCCATAAAAACTTTGAGGATTAATTCGTTTATAATGATAACTTGTACTTCTGTTAAGACAACCCACGTCTATCAGAACTTGAGCATTAGGAGGTAAAAAATTCAATAATTCCGAGGGTTTCTGATTAACATGATGATCACTGACCTGATCTATACTATCTCTATTCATAACCTTGAGTAAAATTAGAGCTATGTTATAAATAACAGGTTTTAGGTCACCCTGGCAAGTTCATTTTTAAATTAAAAATTTTTGAGACGATTTTCACCTTAAATTTTATGGCTAGAGTCAGCGTTATTATTCCCACTTATAACCAGGAACAATATATTTCAGAAGCTATTGATAGTGTTTTACAGCAAACCTATCAAGATTTTGAAATTGTGATCACAAATGATGGGTCTACGGATCAAACCTTGCAAATCATTCAAGAAAAAAAAGATCCTCGAATTCGCTATTTTTCTTTCGATCAAAATCAAGGAGTGAGTATAGCAGCAAATCATTGTATTGAACAGGCAACGGGAGAACTAATTGCTATTTTAGATTCTGACAATATTTTTTTACCGGATAAACTTGAAAAGCAGGTTAATTTTTTAGATAAAAACTCCGAATTTGATGCGGTTTTTACCCATGCTATTATTATTGATAAAAATGGGAATCATCACCCGGGGAAAGAATCCTCTTTTCAACAGTTATTTGCTCAAGAAAACAAAAATAGTTTTCAATGGTTAAATTCTTTTTTTTACTCTGACAATTCTTTATGTAATACCAGTGTTTTGATTAAGAAAAAATGCTATGATCAAGTAGGGTTATATGACCCACGATTACGTCAAATTCATGATTTAGATTTTTGGATACGTTTATGTCTGAAATCAGAAATTCATATTTTACCCGAACCTTTGGTTTTATTTCGATTTCATGATCGCAATATTAGTGGGGTAACGGCGGAAAATATGATTCGACATACTTGGGAAATCCCCCAAGTGCTTGATCATTATCTTTGTCCAGAGGTTAGCCAAAATTTTCATAGTATTTTTCCTCAACAGCAACAAATTCAAACTCCTATTAACCCTGATGATCTGCAATTTTTAATCGCAAAACAGGCTTTAAATATTCATCGTCCTAGTCATCAATATTTTGGGATTTATACTTTATATCGGTTGATGAATAATCCTGAATCGGCGGCCTATATTGAAAAAAAATATTCCTTTAAATATACCGATCTGATTCATCTTACTGGAAAATATGATATTTTTCAAATAATTAGTAATCGCAAATTGAAGCAAGATCTGGATCAAACAAAAAAACAACTAGAAGCATTACAACCAAAATTAGATCTATCTATTGAAACTGCATCTCAACCGCTAGTAAGTATATTAATTCCGACTTATAACGGGGAACAATTCTTATCAAAAGCGATTCAAAGTGCTTTAGATCAAACCTATTCTAACCTAGAAATTATTATTTCTGATGATGGGTCAACCGATAGGACTGTAAAAATTGCTGAATCTTTTAAAAATAATTCTTCTATTCCTTATCAAATTATAACTCATTCTAATTATGGATTAGTCAAAAATCTTAATTTTTCTATTCAGCAAGCCAAAGGTAAGTATATCAAATTTGTTTTTCAGGATGATTGGTTAGAACCTAATTGTATTGAATATATGGTTAATTTAGCCGAACAAGATCCAGAAATAGGGTTGGTTTTTTCGCCCCGTCAAGTGTTGATTGACCCTGATTCTCAATCTGATTTAGCCTGTCAATCTGCTTATAATGGGGCGATTAATTTACATGAAAAATGGTCTGATTTAAAACCCATACAATCAGGTGAAGATCTGTTGTCCGATCCTAAGTGTTTAATCGGAGGATTAAATAAAATTGGAGAGCCGACAACGGTATTAATTTCTAAAGGAGTTTTTGAAGAATTAGGAGAATTTGATGCTACACTTCAGCAACTTTTAGATGCTGATATGTGGTTTAGAATTATGGGTCATTATAAAATTGCTTTTGTGAATCAAACTTTATCCTCTCTCCTAATTCATAAAAAACAACAGACTCAAGTTAATATTGTTCAAAAGGAAAATTATAAAGATTATGAAAGACTTTATTTAAAACTCTTACAAGATTCTTGCTATGATTTTTTGAGTTTATCTTTCAAACAGATGGTTTTACAAAAAACCTTGTTTAATCCGCCATTCTATCTCAAGTTAGTCTCTGATTTATTGAATCAATATCAAGCAAACCCTACGGAAAGAGTTATAGAGTGTTTGCAATTAGTTCGTCAAACCCTAGTTAAATATTGGTTAACTTTAACGCCCGGGGATTTAGAAACTCGATATTCTAGCGAAATTCGTCCAATTTATCAGCATTTATTGAATAGTAATATTATTGACCAAAAAGTGAGTGATATCGAACAATCATGGATTAAATCAATCAGAAAAAAACTTTCGCAAGGTTTGTATTCCTGTGATTTAATTCCCGAGTTAATGGGATTGATGTTATATCAAAGAGCTTATGATTTTGATACTATATATGAAAATGCGATTATTCCTCAATATTTTTTCCCTGAATTTATCCGTTGGCTGTTTGCTCCCGTTCAAATTTTTAGTTTTCCAGAAGACCGATTAAAATATATCAATTTTCAGGAGAATTTATTGGCTTATATTATTCAAAACTTAAATACGGATTCATCTTTTTGTGATTTGTGGATTTATGTCGCCCAGTGTTATCTTAAATATTCTCAGTTAGATTTTGAGGGTTTCCCCGAAATGAATCTCCAGAGGATTTCTGATTACAGAAAAAAAATGATTGATTTTTTAGCATTCAACTCAAAGGATCAGGGTCTGAACCTATATCCCATCTGAATTGATGCTCACCTAACCGGGGACTGAGCAGCCGAACACCGGAACTTGAAACCATTGATCGGCGTCAGTCTAACCAAAAGCTATTTTTTTGAGCAGTTTGCCAAAAGTTGAGGTAATTTAAAGATCAACAATTCCAGGTAAGGGGTAGACGGTCTGCTATTATTTGGACAAGTTGATTGATAGAGTAGTCCCCAAAGGACTACCAAGGGTACATTTGAAAGGGGTAGTGAAAGTCGGTTGGAGAGTTCAATGACAGGATTGTTCAAAGTCGGAGACACCATTATTACAGCAGAGGATCTACCGTCGCTGCTCAAGCGCTATCAATTAATGCCATTATTTCTGCGGGAGGTGGTTTTGGATCAAGAGATCGCGAAGATTACTTGTACAGAAGCAGAACGGGCCACAGCCATCGAACGATTTGATAGTCAACACCAACTGACTTCCCCAGAAGCAAAAGCGGCTTGGTTGGCCGCCTATGATATGACCCCAGAACAACTTGTGGAAATGGCAGAACGCCCGGTAAAAGTTGAAAAATTTAAACAAGAAACTTGGAGTGGTCGAGTCGAAAATTATTTTCTCAGTCGTAAAGGTGGTTTAGATCAAGTTGTATATTCTTTAATTCGGACAAAAAATCCTGGTTTAGCTCAAGAACTCTATTTTAGAATTGCGGAGGGAGAAAATTCCTTTGCTGAGGTAGCCCGGGATCATTCCGAAGGGCCAGAATCTCGTTCTGGGGGAGTCTTGGGGCCAGTTCCAGTATCCCAACCCCACCCCGCGATTAGTAAACTGTTATCGGTGAGTCAACCGGGTCAACTGTGGGCACCGCGCCCCTTAGCGGAATGGTTCGTGATTATTCGGTTAGAAAAATTCCTTCCCGCCCAGTTAGATGAATCGATGCGTCGCCGTATGATCGACGAAATGTTTGAAACTTGGCTACGAGAGCAAATGGCTCAAGTCGGCTCCCTACAACCCGTTCGCACTTCAGTGTCTTCTGTGTCATGACAACATCCGCCGTTTCTCAATCCCAAATTCAGACCTTCCTGGCTGAAACGCCCCCCTTTGATCGACTCTCG
>DATNRE010000767.1:0-2524 GCA_036703685.1 Candidatus Obscuribacterales bacterium | reverse complement strand
CTAAAAGTTCCAGCTAATCTATTCTGATTCAATCATAGGTGATTGGGAGGATGTCTGAAAGTTGTCGGGGAATGGGTAATGGGGAATGGGTAATAGGTAATGGGTAATGGGTAATTTTTCAGGGGTGAAACAGTTGTGATTAATGCTGAAATATTAAGAAAAATTGAGGATTGAGGTGCAATAACAAGAGTAAAAACGAATTAATCAAATAAATGAATATTGAAATAGAGAATAACTAAATAGGAAATGAGCCAGATGATTAAACTCCATTTAATCGTCGGGTCTTGAATTAAAATCCGGCTAGGTTCTTCTCCATCGGCTAAAACCGTCACTAACCATTTATAGTGCATCACCGCATAATAAACAATGGGAACCGTAATCACTAAAGAGGGATTTTTGTCCGATTGAATTGTGAACAAAGCATAGCACATAATGGTCATGGTGGCGGTGCTATTCAGGAGAGAATCTAAATAGGGTAAGGTATATTGGGAAAGAACTGGACGTTGTTGGTTTTTGCTTCCCCGTTGATAGAATAACTCTAAATAAGAAGGTTCGGAATTAGGTGATTTTAGATCGGGTTTTAGGGATGTTTCAGAATAAAAATTCTCTTGATTAGTTTGCAGATGTAATAAAGATAATAATTCCGAACGTCGTTTAGAAAACCCTAGAAATAGAGTTAGGAAAAAAGTACATAAAACAATCCAAGCCGTCGGCATATCCCCTAACGCATAAATTCCCGCTAATAGCCTCAGAACAAAGCCAAAGGCAATACAACTAACATCAAATAGGGGTATATTTTTGAGTTTAATAGAATAAATAATATTATTAATCCCATAGAGTAAAACACAGATTAATGTGGGGATTCCTAACCCATAAGTACCTAAAAGGGAAACCGTGGTTAAACCAAATGCGATCGCTAATCCGGTTTTAATAGAAACTTGACCACTGGCGATCGGACGATACTTTTTTTTCGGATGCAGGCGATCGCGTTCTCGATCTTGAATATCATTAAAAATATAAACTGCCGATGCCATGGCTGAGAAAAAAAATACCGTTAATATTGATAATAGAATCGACTGGGTTTCTAATAGTCTCCCCCCAAATAAAAGTCCCGCCAAACAAAATAGATTTTTTGTCCATTGATGGGGGCGAATTAGTTTAATTAGGGGGGGCAAAGTTGAGGCTTTCACGGGGAAAAATTCGGGATCGGTTTGATAATCATGGCTTTCTAATCTTGATGGAGAATCCTCTGATTTTGGGATTTTCATGGTATTAAAAATAATCAATTATTTAACGAGACATAACAATAATTCCACTAACAATTAAACCTAATCCGATCATTTGATTCAAGCCAAAACGCTCTCCTAATAAAAGACTTCCGGTTAAGGCAACTAAGCTAAAACCAATGGCGGCAAATACCGGATAGGCGGTAGAAACGGGTAAACTATCAAGAGCTTTAGCAAAAACAATTAAATTAATCCCATAAACGATAATAGCTGCCATAAACCAAGGGGATAATAACAGGGTTAATAAACTGGGGTCGGGAGCTTCTAGGCGAGATTTTTTCAGTAATAAGTTACCAATTCCGCTATTAATAGCCGCAATTAAAACCAAACCCCAGGAAATCCAGTTGATTGAGTTAATGTTATTCACAGTGTATAATTAAGAGAGTTGTTTTAATACCCAAAGTAATTTTTCTTTCACCGGGCGACGATGGGCAGATCCCGCTTTTTCCGCTTGCAGTTGATTATAGTTTTGTTTAAACCAATCATAACTTTCACGGAACATTTCATCGTTAGAATATTTGGGTTTCCAGCCTAATTTTAGCAGAGGATCGACATCAAAATAAAATTCTTTGTGATAGGTTAAATAATGCCAAGGAGCCAGGGGACTTAATCCCATCCAGTCTAAGAGTTGTAATGTGCCAATGGTTAATCCCGTGGGTAAACTTTTAACTTGAGAATCGGTTTCGGCATATTCAATTAAATGTTCTAATCCTTCTCGTAATGTTCCAAAGCGATCGCATCCCACATTATAGATTCCAGGTTGACCTAAATCCAATGCTAAAAGATAGGCGTCCATCAAATCATGGGCATGGACAAATTGAAATTTAACATCACCACTGCCAATTACATAAACGTTTTTTCCCTCTTGAATCCATTCAAATAATATCTGGAAAATCCCTAATCTGCCTTCGCCTAAAATCGTCCGAGGACGAATTACAATTAAGGGTAAATCCGCTTGATCACAAATCTCTCTAACTGCTAATTCCCCCGCTAATTTTGCCCGTCCATAAATTTCAACCGCTTTAGTAGGGGTATTATTATTAATCGGACATTTAGCCTCCCCAAAGAGGGCGCTAGAACTCATGTGAATAAAACTTTTAACTCCAGCTTTTATCGCTGCTTTTGCTGCGATTTTACTGCCTTCTACGTTAACTTCCCAAAACTTATTCCCAGATTTTGTTAAGGGAACTAAAGCCACATTATGATGGACAATATCAATGCCTTTCATGGCTTTTTCT
>DATNRE010000766.1:0-16614 GCA_036703685.1 Candidatus Obscuribacterales bacterium | reverse complement strand
TAAAAACCCCCTAGACTCCATCCCCAGAATATAGTCAGGAGACAAAGGACGACATTTTTCGGTTAAAAAATCAATGGCATATCGAAGTCCCTGGGGGTCTTGTAACAGGGTGGTAATATCTCGAAATAAAATTCCTGGTTTAGGAAAATCAGGAATATTGCGAATGAGAGACTTTAAATCCATGAGTATTTTAGTAAAGGAGAAAATCAATAGATTCAGATAAATTGTCTCTCATTTTGTGCGTTCTGTCGAGTTATTTTTTCGTCTTGCTTTTGGCATCTTCTTCAGGAAAACGAGTAATATCATCATCCCCTAAATATTCGCCATTTTGCACTTCAATCATCACTAAAGGAATCACCCCAGGATTTTCTAGGCGGTGGGGGGTATTCATCGGCACATAGGTGGACTGCTTTGGCAGTAACAAGGTTTCCTCTCCGCCGCACATCACTTTAGCGGTTCCGGCGACAACAATCCAGTGTTCACTGCGATGATAGTGCATCTGGGTGCTAATATGATAACCCGGATTCACCACAATCCGATTAATCCGATAGCGCTCGCCTTCTTCGAGTAGAGTCACCTGACCCCAAGGCGGTGTGCGGGTGCTTACTTCTTCGCTAAGGGTCAGTTGGGGGGTTTTATCCTTGCTCATAATGGTTTTTGGTAATCTATTGGCTATCAATTTTAAAGCCTTGAAGCTGAATAACAATATTAAATATTATATCTGAATTTATCAAGGACTAGCAATTAAAGCCAACCCCCACCCATGATAAAGCTAATCAATAATTTTTGATTTTTAAATCTCCATCATCCCCAAATCCCTCAGATTTAAAGGATGACGGTTAATCGAAAATTTTTAATGAATTAGATCAGGGTTTTAACCATTGTTTCATTAACTTAATTTCCGCTTCTTGGGAAACTAAAATAGCTTGGGCAAGTTGCTGAATTTCAGGACGTTTTGATTTAACTTGAGCGTCTTTTGCCATAATTAATGCCCCTTCATGGTGAGGAATCATCGCTTGAACAAATCGTTGATCAAAACCCCCATCAGCAGCACCTAAATCAGCCATCATCATCATGGATTCCATATCTTCCTTAGACATGGACATACTGTGACCCATAGGGGCATGATACATGATCGCATCTTTGGCATCAGGATACCATATTTTTCGCCATTCCTGCATCTGAGCAATTTCTGTTTCCTGAGCCTTAATAATTTCCTCAGCTAACTTTTTAACTTCAGGATTATTAGATTTTTCCAGTACCTGTTCAGCCATTTTAATCGCTCCTTTATGGTGGGGAATCATCCCATCAATAAAGCGTAAATCATACTCAGCATCGGCAGGCCCTAAATCCATGATCATCCCATGATTTCCCGACATCATGCCGTTATTTTGGGTTAAAATTGTTTCAGAACTAACGGGATTTACGGTAGCCGAAGACATCGGTTTAGAATCCGATTCAACCCGGGTACAAGCTCCCAAACTCAAGGTAACGGGAATTGCTAGTATGGACAATAAAAAAATGGATTTGAATTTCATAGTTTTGATGTCAAAATTTTTAATAAAAGCACGGGTATGCCAAATATTGAATTAAAGTTTAATCCAATATTTAACTCCTTAGCTTTAGTTTTACATAAAAAAATGAAATTAGGATGAAATGGGCAAAAATCATCACTCCTCCGAGCCTTGGAAATTGGTTCAACCTCTACTAGAAATTCCGTCCCCCTGGGTCACCGTGATCGCAGAACAGTTACAGGATAATCAAGGCAGAATTTTAGAATATTGGCGGGTTAAAAAAGCCGATTCCGTTGTGATTTTAACAATTCAAAATCAACGTTTACTTTTACCAAAACCGATGTATCGTCCGGGGGTAGAAAAAATCACCCTGGATTTTGCAGGAGGACGAGTTGCTTCTGAACAAACCCCTTTAGAAACCGTACCGATAATTGTGGAAAAAGAGTTAGGAATTAAACCCTATGAAATTGATAAAATTACTCCTTTAAATCATCAGGGTTGGGAGATTAATAGTTCTTTTTCTAATCAAAAACTATATGGATTTGTCGCCGAGATATTACCCAATATTTTAGTAGATCAGGACTATCTCGGCGCAACCTATCCTACGACTATTTTAGGAATTGAAGATTTACTCAAGGATTTAGTTTGTCTTCAGTGTCGCGGGATTTTATTAGAATGGAAACATCAATTTAAAATTGGTGATTAGCATTATGATCAATCACAACAACCCGATCGCGTCCCTGGGCTTTAGCTTGATATAAGGCTCGATCTGCAAGTTGTAGTAAATCCTCACAGGAGGTGGTATGTTCAGGAAACGCAGCCACCCCAATTGATACGGTAATTTTAGTTAAGAAATTATAGGAATATTCATACTGTAGATTTTTAATCTTTTGACGGATTTCCTCGGCAATCATTGTAGCTGTTTCCACATCGGTATTGGGTAAAACAAAGACTAATTCCTCTCCCCCATAACGATAGGCCAGATCGGAAGTTCGCATCACTTCTTGTACCGCTTGAGAGACTAATTTTAAAACAATATCTCCGGCTTTATGACCGAAATTGTCATTAAATAGCTTAAAATAATCGATATCAGCAATTAAAATACTTAAACACTCTTGTATTTTTTGGGCTGAGTTGAATACCTGGGGTAATACGAGGTCTAAATATCGGCGATTTAATAATCCCGTTAGGGGATCATGAATACTATCATAATGTAAGGATTCCTCGACAATATTACTATGTTCAATGGTTGTTTCTAGGATTAACTCTAAATCATTTTTTTCCTGACTTAATAAAGTGACTAAGGATTGTAAATGTTCTTGAGATGCTTGGAGTTTGAGTTGGGTTAAATAGCGTTCTTGGATTTCGGCTTTGAGTTTTTTATGGGATTCCTGTAACTGAGCTTCGACTAAATCTCCATGATCAATAATAACTTCTAATAAAGTTTCCAGATCAGCTTTTTCTTGTTTAAGAGTTTCTATATCCTGGCGAAGTTGGCTGATATAGTCCAACAGTTGTTTTTGAGAAAGTTGATCATTTTCCATTAACTTATACTTACCTTAAAGGATGAGATCAGATTTAGAATGCTATTAACTTAATATGAGTTTAAAAATTGATCCAGTTTAAAAAAAATTAATCTCCTAAAGCGAAAGTTCACTGGCGGTAATCACACAATCTCGTCCTTTAGCCTTAGCTCGATATAAAGCTGCATCCGCCGATTGAGTAATTTCCAGACTCGATAATCCGTGTTCAGGAAAACTGCCAACTCCTAAAGAAATCGTCACTTTTTGTAAAAATTTCTCCGGTTTGTCCTGGCTCAATCTTTGAACTCCTAAATGTAGTTGCTGGGCTAAATTTTTGGCTTCTTCTAAAGAAGTGCCGGGTAAGATCAACATTAGCTCCTCACCTCCATAACGACAAGCAATATCCGATTGACGAATATTGTAAATGAAAAATTTGCTAATTTCCTGTAAAATCACATCCCCAGCTTGATGTCCCCATCGATCATTAAAGTTCTTAAAATAATCAATATCGCCCATAATAATACTGAGATTTTGCCCATGTTCCTGGGCGTATTTAAGATGACGTTCTAAGGATTTTTC
The DNA here is from genome assembly GCA_036703685.1 of Candidatus Obscuribacterales bacterium. Lineage (GTDB taxonomy): Bacteria > Cyanobacteriota > Cyanobacteriia > Cyanobacteriales > Microcoleaceae > Planktothrix. The sequence goes on along the minus strand of DATNRE010000766.1, from coordinate 12,998 downwards.
TTGATAACGCCGATTAAATAAACCCGTTAAGGGATCTCGAATACTCAGATTATGGGTATAATCTTCGATAAAATCTCCATGAACGATTGTGGTTTCTAAGATAATTTTTAGATCATAATTAGCTTGAGTTATGGTTTCTAGTAAACTTTTTAGTTGAATTTCCGATGCTTTTAATTTCGCTTCGGCGGCTTTTCTTTCCCGAACTTCCAATTCAAGTTGTCGGTTGGATTCGTGTAATTGAGCTTCAACTAAATCTGCATGAACTATTGTGGTTTCCAGTAAAATTTCTAAATCAAACTTTTCCCGTTTCAATTGTTCTAGTTCACCGCGAAGTTTTGCTGTTTCATATAAGAGGTCAGAGGGCGTTACTGGCGAGTTTTGCTGCATTCTATAGTCTATCAATAATCTGGTTTTGATTTAAAGTTTTAGTCTAAAAAAGGAGAAAATTTAGGATTCAATTTTTAGGTCTAAAGAGGGCATAAGTTTTTGTAAATTTTTCAGAGATTTACCTTGCCAGGGAATGTTTGTGGATGCTAAAACAATTAAAGCCGTGTCTTTTTTCTGACGCACTTTAATCACAAATTTAGAAAGCATATTAATCCCAGAACTATTCAAAAACTCCAATTCTTTGAGGTTAATGGTAATCAGAGATGGGTTTTCTTCCAAAACTTGATGCAGTAATTTAATCACAGGGTTAGTGTCTTCAAGTCCACTTAAACGCAAGGAGCCTGATAGGGTGACGGTAGCAGTTTCAGGCTCATAGATTACTTCATAGTCTTCGGCTTTAATGGCTTGGGTTATCATGGTTACAATCCTAATATTTGACGTTGTAGAAATCAATTTTAAAGGTTAAATCAAAAGCTGAACCATCGTTGTAACAGTCACAATCTTAGGTTCGGTTTCCAGGGTTTCAAATTTCCAGCCCAATCGAGCGAGGTAATCATTGATCATGGTTAAATAGCCTAAACCAGAACCATTATCAGTCTCCAAACCTTTTTCTATTTGCTCAATATAGAATTCTTGAGGATCGGAATGGATCAGTTTTTCAATAAAGAGTTGGAAGGATTCAACCCGTTCCTGGTTAATACTATTTACCACCACAAAGATTAATCGATCAGTTTTTAAATACAGTTGGATGCTGATGGGATTATTGATCGTATAATCACTAAATTTCATCGCATTTTCTAATAATTCATTGGCGATAAAGCTAACAGCACTTTTGATTTCATTTTGTAAATTTGCCGTCGTCGGATCATCTTCACTCTTAGGAAAAAAGGTGGTGACATAATCAGCCATAAAATTAGCTGATAATCCATTATTACGCCAACGGTGTTTTAGGGGAATCGAACTTGGAGAGAAACCAATGACGAGGAATTCATTGCTCGTTGGAGGAACTTCAACAAAGTCGCCAAAAATTTGTGTCATAAATCCTTTGAGTGATGATCGATCAAAAGTGACTTCAGGTAGGGTGCCTTTTTTTACAAAAAAATAACTCAAGGGAGAAACTGTAAAAATGGGAAAATGTCCTAAAAATTTAGAAATTCAAGCATTTTTGTGGTACTGGAGTGGGTTAAAAAATTTGACCGAATCGAAGCGGAAAACCTTTTGTTAACGCCTGATCCCAGAAACTCTGGTAGTCTATTATATCATGTTAGGGTGAAAATATTTACTCATTCAATTAAAATCTAATCAGGACTCTTTTTAACTATATTGATAGGGATTCAATCACGCGCTGTAAGTAAATTTGAGCCACTTGATCCGATGGATTTTCTTGGAGACAGGCTTCAAAGCATTCAGCCGATTCGGCAAAGGCTTTCAGATGATAGAGGGTTAAAGCTTGCTCAAACAGGGTTTTAGTTTCTAGTTTCTTTCGATAGATTAAGGAAGGATCGGCATCAAAAACTTCAAAAACTGAGACCATTTCTGATTTCCCTTTTACCCTCACCCGATCAATCACTCGGAAAGAATAAATATTAGGATCTTCTAGGCATAAAAAGGTATGTTCACTAATTAATAAAGGAATCCCATACCGTTTACTTAATTCCTCTAATCGAGATCCTAAATTAACCGCATCACTAATCACCGTACTATCCATTCGATGTTGTCCACCGACAATTCCTAACATCAAATCCCCGGTATTAATTCCGATCCCAATGGTAATCGGAGGACGATCAGGGCGTTGACGAGTCAGGTTATATTCTGCTAATCTTTGTAGCATAGAAATTCCGGCTTTCACCGCATCATCAGCACTCCCGCCAAACAGTGCCATAATGGCATCCCCAATATACTTATCAATAAAGCCTCGATTTTCAGTAATTGACGGTTCCATGCGAGATAAATAAGCATTAATAAATTTAAAATTATCTTCCGGGGTCATCCGTTCCGACATTTGGGTAAAATCACGAATATCTGAGAATAAAATCGACATTTGTTTCTGTACCGCATCCCCCGATTTAACATCTACTAAACTTTCATATCCCAAAAACGATAAAAATTGATTCGGAACAAATCTTCCCGCCGCATCGGTCAATTGTTCTTCTTGATCTAAAGCCAATTCCAAATTACAATTAATCTCAAACATCTCCTCAATAAACTGTTGACGTTCCTCCTCCGCCCGTCGGCGTTCGCTAACATCTTGGAACACGCCAATGGCATAGGTAACTTGACCAAATTCATCAAAAATTGGAGTTCCCCACATTTGCAACGGCATAGTCTGATCTAAGGAGATGACTTCTACGGTATCAATGCAGCAAATACCCTCACGCAGGGCTCTAAAAATCGGTAAATCCTCTGAAATATAGGGTTTTTGTGCATCGGCTGAAGCAGGAGAATAAATATTCAATTGTAACGGGGGATGAGAGAATAAAGCTTCAACTCCTAATAACTCTTGAACCACCTTGTTACTATAATATAAATTGCCTTGGGCATCCACAACAATCACACCCAAAGGAATCGCTTCTAAAAATTGATATAAGTGTTGATTTTGCACCTTTAATTCCGACATCAAATCTAAATTTTCAGTTTTCAGCCTTTCGTTAAGTAGAGTAATTTCTTGATAGGCTTGAGTTAATTGGTTTTTCTGAACCTCACTAATTTTTTTCTCAGCTTTGAGTTGATTTAAACTCTCTTTTAATTCACTTTCTTTTTGCTGAAGTAGAAAAACTTTTTCTTCTAAACCCTTATATAGACGGCGGAGTTGGCGGGTCATTTGGTTAAAAGAAATAGCCAATTGTCCGACTTCATCATCATTAACCACGGGGGCTAATAAGGTTAAATTTCCCTCGGAGACTTGAGTTGCCATTTCCGTAATATTGATAATCGGGCGAGTAATTTTTCGTGCTAAAATATAAACGGCAATAGCCAAAATTACAGCCGAAGTTAATCCCACCCATAAAATAATCCAAGCTAATCTTTTGGCGGGTTTATTCGCTTCAGATTGGTGCATTTCTACTAATAAAGCTAATTGCTGTCGATCCAACCAACGATAGGCTGCAATGACCGGAATCCCTGCATGATTAATATAAGTTTTATAGCCATTTTTTCCCGATAAAGCCTCTCTAATCCCTAGACTATCGACTTTTTCTGGAAAGTCATATCGACCAAATTGTTCGGCGGTAAAAAATATCTGAGAACGATCAAATAAATAGGTTTCTCCCGTGGTTTTTAAACCCGTTCTATCAAAAACAATTTCTTCCATTCTTTTCATATTCAGGTGTACTACCAACACCGCAAATACATCCTGATTAGCCCCTTTTATGGGTGTCGAGATCGTTAACCTGGGTTTATTTGTAATCGATGAAATATAAATATTTTGAACAAAAGTTTTATAAATACCCGCTTGAAAATATTTTTCCTGAACCCGATATTGACCTTCCGATGGGGGATTAGTAGAAAAAACAATTTGTCCCCCATTTGCCCTCAAAATCTGAACTTCCAGAAAGTCCGGTTTGGTGGCTAATACCGAAGCCATATATTGCCGGATTTGTGTATGGGAATCCTGCCAGGTTTGGGAACTGGGATCATCAGTGACTAAATTTTTGGCGGCAGTTTTAATATCAGGTAACTGTGCTAAGGAAAAAGTCGCATTTTTTTGGTTTTCTACCCATAAATTTAAAGATCTTTCTTTGAGAGTTGCGATGACTTCTAATTGGTCAAATACCAATTGTTGGAGGTCGGTTTTAGCACTTTGAAAGGCGACCGCCGCCACCCCCAGGACAGTGACCATAGATAACAGTAAAAAATAGATCACAAGCCTGGACATCAGGCTTTTTGTCCAGAATTTCATTCAATTCGCCCTTGATCACTGGTCACAACTTCAGTTTTTCAGTTAGAACAAAAAACTCACATACACCTCTCAATTATTAACCCAGAAAGGATTTTGCTGTTATCGCACTACTTATTACAGTTAGGACACTTCTCAATTGAGCAAACTCATTCCTTATTCCACTACCCTAGACCCGGTTTGTACCAAGCCCGACGGCTAAGAATAGTCCCCAAGTGATTCCCTCAAGACTTAGCATAAAACCCCTGTACCCTGTTTTTTCAATGATTCGGCGTATTTCCTGAATTCATAGTATATTCAATCTCTGAATTATTAAAATCCATCATCAGCGTGGCCTCTGGGACAATACATCACGCTCAGGCCCTATACGGTCATCTCCGGCTTCATGTCGGGGATTAGGGTAATTATCATTTTGCTGTAATTGCCCCCCCTCTTGGGGCATCAGTCCTCCGGTGGAGTGATTTCCATTGTCCAAAACCTACCCTATCCCGCATGATTCCTGTTCGATGCTTTAGAAGCGGCTCTAGGGATTATTGCAGACTTAAATAGGACTTACGCAGAATATCCAATTATACACCATCTGTAGGGGCGAACGGCCGTTCGCCCCTACTAGATATGGTTGTTTTGCGTGTATTCCTGTTAAAGATATAGCGCTACGCATTACAGTTAGGACATTTCTAAATCCTGAAACCCTTTCACTTCTTACTGTTCCCTGTTCCCTGTTCCCTGTTCCCTTGCGCGTAGCGCTATACTTTCTACACCCGTAGGGGTGAAGGGCTGAGGGTCTTCACTTCAGGGGTTGCGATCTGTTGGTCAATCCGCTTTCTGGCTAAGGCGCGATATTCCCAGAAATGTTCCCCAGCCGCACATAACCCTAGATACATATTCAGCACTTGGGGTTTTTTCTCGAGGATAATCCACAGTTGACGCCAAAACTGTGCCCGAATCTCGGGCCGCCGTATTCCCTGATGCCAGATGACTTGGGCAACTAATCTTAACCCTTTCCCCAGGGGAAACTGCATGGTTTGTTTTTTCGTGGGGGAGCAGTTAATTTTTAAGCATTGTTGCAAACAGCGGCGTAGATAGTTTTCCGGCTCGTATAACGTCCAAAACCCTTCTACATATTCCCGGGCAATGTCGGCCATGGGGCGGGTGGGGATGAAATTCATCAGGGTATTTTGGTCGCCCGTGGGATGGCCGTTTTCTTCCATTAAACGTTTTTCTTGTTTCAGCCGATCCCAAAGGGCCGTATTCGGCAGGGCTTGAAGGATACCTAGCATCGGTTGAGGAATACTGGTTTCTTCAATAAAGGCTTGAATGCGATCGCCGGCTCCGGCCTTTTCTCCATCAAAACCCAGGATAAACCCGGCGTAAATGAGTAGCCCCGCCTGATTAATTTTACGACAGGCTTCTACGAGGGGACTACGGGTATTTTGCTGTTTGCGGGTGAATTTCAGGCTATCTTGGTCGGGGGTTTCAATTCCCAGGAATACGGCATAAAAACCCGCTTCCCCCATCAGTTGCAGGAGTTCATCGTCCTCGGCCAGATTCACCGAGGCTTCCGTCATAAAGGTGAAGGGATGGTTATGTTGCTCCATCCAGGGAATAAGCTCCCGAAGAAAGGATTTAACGTTCTTCTGATTGCCAATAAAGTTATCATCTACAATAAACAGGGAACCGCGCCAACCGAGATCATAGAGGGTTTGTAACTCCGTTAGGGCTTGAGACGGCTCTTTAGTGCGGGGTTTGCGGCCATAAAGGGAAATAATGTCACAAAATTCGCAGTTGAAGGGACAGCCCCGGGAAAACTGCATCGCCATCATCAAGTAACTCTCCCGGGGCAGCAGGTCAAAACGGGGGATCGGACTCTGGCTGACATCGGGTTTTTCCGTCGAGCGAAAGATCCCCTGGGTTTGGCCTTGACTCAGAGCGTCGAGGAATAGGGGAATGGTCATTTCCCCTTCATCGAGAATCAGGAAATTAGCCCCGGCGTCCAGGGCATCCTGGGGGACGGAGGTGGGATAGGGGCCACCCACGGCTACGGTTTTACCCAGACGGGCGGCTTTTTGAATTAGGGCTTGAAAGTCGGGTTTTTGGACTAGCATGGCGGAAAGAATCACCAGATCGCACCATTCCCAGTCGGCTTGGGTTTCACAGGCAACATTGCGATCGCGAAATCTGATCTCCCAGTCTTGCGGTAATAGGGCTGCAACTGTAATAATTCCTAACGGTGGAATCACTGCTTTTAAACCAGCAATTTCCATGAAGCGATCATAAGACCAAAAAGATTGAGGAAATTGAGGATAGAGCAGCAATACTTTCATGAATTTTTAGTTTCTTACTCTAGCAATTTTAGGTGACATCGGCTTAATTTTTATCTACCCTAAGTATGATTATTTGATTAAATCACCAAAATTGAATTTCTGTTAATCTAATCCCAACTAAATTTTTTTTATAATGTCAAGACCTACTGTATATCTAGCAATTACCAATCATGGATTCGGTCATGCGGTTAGAACCTCTGCGGTTGCCAATGAAATTCAAAGGCGTTGTCCTGATGTATTATTGATTCTCGTCACAACGGCTCCGCGATGGTTATTAGAATCTTATTTGGAGGGAGATTTTATTATCCGTCCTCGCGGTTTTGATGTGGGGGTGGTACAGTCCGATAGTTTGACGATGGATCAGACAGCAACCCTGGAACAATGGCAAAATATTCGCCAACAACAACGGGCAATTATTGCCGGAGAAGTGAATTTTATTAAACAAAATAAAGTTGATTTAATCTTAGCTGATATTTCTCCCCTAGCCACGGAAATTGCTAAGGCTGCGGGGATTCCCTGTTGGATGATGGGGAATTTTGGTTGGGATTTTATCTATCGAGATTGGGGGGAAGAATTTATGGAGTTAGCCGATTGGATTTCCGGTTGTTTTAGTCAATGCGATCGCCTGTTTCGGCTTCCTCTCCATGAACCGATGACGGCTTTTCCCCATCAAATTGAGGTGGGTTTAACCGGGGGAAATCCTCGGTTTGATTTAGACTATCTGCGGGAAAAGTTAGGAATTCAAACTCCACCGGAAAAAACGATATTATTAACCTTTGGCGGTTTAGGATTATCGGCAATTCCCCACCATAATATAGAACGATTATCGGATTATACCTTTATTACCTTTGATCAACATTTACCTCCTTTTCCCAATTTAATTCAAGTTAGTAATTCTCAGAAATTACCGGATCACAATTCCCATCCTTTCCATGTACGTCCGGTGGATTTAATGCCCCTATGTAGTCAGGTAATTTCTAAACCCGGTTATAGTACCTTTGCCGAGGCATTACGGTTAGATATTCCTATTGTTTCTTTAACCCGAGAGGGATTTGCAGAAGCTCCGGTTTTATTAGACTGGTTAGAAAATTATGGGACACATCAGATTATCCGAGCCCAAGAATTTTTTGAACAGGATTGGAGTTTTCTGCACCAACCTTTGATCAAACCCCGTTTATCTCAAACCTTAGATAAAAATGGGAATGAAGCGATCGCTCAATCTGTGATTGACTATCTTATGGGTTGACTTTAATATTTAAGGATCATTAAGCCCTAAAGGGCTTACTACCAATTAACTATGGCGCATTATCAAGAAATTTTACAAGTACAAACCAGTGGAAAATCCTTTTCCATAATTACGGCCTATGTGCAGGAAGTCGTTAAAAATTCTGGGATAAAAATGGGAATTTGTAATCTATTTTTACGTCATACTTCCGCCAGTTTAATCATTCAAGAAAACGCTGATCCTGATGTTCTCAGGGATTTAGAGAACTTTCTCTCTAAGTTAGTTCCCGAAGGCAATTATTATATCCATGATGCGGAAGGGGCCGATGATATGCCCGCCCATATTCGGACAATTCTGACCCATACCTCTGAACAAATCCCGATTTCCCAGGGACGGTTACTATTAGGAACCTGGCAAGGAATTTATCTGGTGGGAACATCGACGCCATCGTCATACTCGGGAATTAGTCGTCCATATTATGGGAGAATAAAACCGATTTTAGGGGGATTCGGTGGGGGTGGAAAGGGACTCTAAATAGTGCAGAAAATCCAATAATTCATTATCGGTTAAATGCTGGCGAGACCGTTTCCCATAGGTTTTGAGTAAATGGGCGCGACCCTGTTCCGGTGTCCACCGTAATCGTTTTAATTCAATATCCGTTTTGGCAATATCCGAGGAAAAATCCGTTGTTTCTAAAGGACGACTGGAACTAGCTGTGGCCTGACTCAATTGGGGTTCATCGACATAGGAGGAGGCCACTTCCGTAGTCGAAGGAACCGGGGGTAAGGAGGCACTGCGTCCTTTAGAAGTCTTAGGGGTAGCCGATTTCCCCTCCGGCTCCTGATCCGGGGTCTTGTCGGTTTTGGGCTGAATATAGGTAGCCGATAACCAATCATCGGAGGTGAGAGAGGGAATGACCCGGGAATCTTCCTCGGGGATAAAAGAGGAAGACGGCGGAGCCGAGGTTTCAAAAGTCAGATAAGCAGGGGGGACAGGAACGGCCGTCGGAACCTCCGGCTTGAGTTCAAGGGGCGTGGGTTTTAAAGGTTCCCTGGGGGTAGGAGGTTGGGGTGGTTGGGGTGGGGCTGGATCGAGATCCAGGGATTGAATCGCCCGTTTTTTGGCCTGTTCCTCGGCCAACTCAACGTTATCGGCGGCCGCTAATGCCGTAGTTAGGATCACGCCATCGACTTGTACCACGGCCCGCACAACATATTTTCCTTGATAAATAGTCAGTAACTCAGAAATTAAACTTCCCGAGGGATAACGCGATCGCAATTGAGTCAACATAATCAATAATTCCTAAACAAACTACGATATACTTAAAGATTAGTCATTCACAAAGCTAAACGTCACAAATTCTATACCCTATCTCACAAGCACCAAGGGAATCAACATTGGGTGCTATTCCACAAGCTCGAAGTTAGCATGGCCCAAGGGAATAAATACTAGGGTCTCATCTCTTTTGCCTTTGGCCTCTCTATCCAACGGACGGCTTCTGTGCACCCTTGATTGTAACACTGTCCTTATGGGGTTAGTACAATCGACCCGTGAGAAGTTCCCCCCAGGTGTTTTAAAGATGGGGTTTTCGGGATTGGGTATTGGGTGTGCGATGTGTGGGAAGCAGAAATCACTTCTTTGCTCAACCGTCACTCATTTAACACTAAATATCCCATCCCTAACACCCGAAACCTGATTCTGACAAAGAGGATTAATCGCTACATGGAATTTTCAATCGCTACACTGTTAGCCTATTTTTCCGATGATAAATTAGTCACGCCCAAGGCTTTAGAGAAAAAACTCGCCCCTGACGAGGAAAGTCTCCGAAGATTTCAGATTGCTTTGGATGCTTTGGAACGAATTGGAATTCTGGAAAAAGATAAAGGTCGTTATCGACGAATTCCCGAAGAAGGAATTGTGGAAGCCAAACTACGATGTTCTAGTAAAGGCTTCTGTTTTGCCATTCAAGACACCGAAGGAGCCGAGGATGTTTATATTCGGGAAAGTCATCTAAGTACGGCTTGGAATGGCGATCGGGTTTTAGTTAGAATCATTAAAGAAGGCAGTCGCCGCCGTTCTCCTGAAGGAGAAGTTTATGTGATTTTAGAACGGGCTAATCCTTCAGTTTTAGCCCGAATTAAACAATCCAAAACCGGTTATCGGGCAGTACCTTTAGATGATCGTTTGTTATTTGAATTAGACCTAATTAATGATCCCTCGGAACTAGCCGGGGCGGTGGATCATTTAGTTCATGTCGAAGTCCTGCGTTATCCCATTGGTGTCCATCGTCCCTTGGGTCACGTTGTCCAAATTCTGGGCTCCGATGCCGAGGATGCCGATGATTTAGATATTGTTTGCTGTAAACACGATTTACCCCGTAAATGGCCCGCCGGAGTCCTACGGGAAGCCGAGGCGATTTCTAGTACCTTGAAAAAAAGCGACTTAAAAAATCGGGTTGATATTCGCAATGTCTTAACCATGAGTTTTGAACCGGATTTAGGGAATCCTGAATTTTCGGTTTTAGAAGATGAAGAACGGGCCAAGCGTCGCCCCTGCATCGATCATGCCTTTAGCATTGAACAAACTAAATCCGATCATTGGCAGTTAGGAATTCATTTAGCCGATGCGGCCCACTATATCCTCCCCGATAGTGATCTTGACCGAGAAGCTCGTAAACGGGGAACGGCGATTCATTTAGCGGATAAATTAATTTCGATTTATCCCGAAACCATTTCTTGCGATCGCTTGGCTCTAGTTCCCAACGAGGAACGATTGGCCCTGTCGATTATGATCACCTTAGATATGGCCGGACGGGTCATAGAATACGAGATCCAACCCAGTGTGATCCGGGTCGATCATCAACTGGGCTTTGACCAAACCCAGGCTATTCTCGATGGTGAACCCTCACCTTTTGCCAATGTCCTCGAAAACTTCTTAGAACTGAGTCGGGCAGTACGGCAAATTCGCCTAGAACGGGGGAGTTTTGAACTAAATTTACCCGATAGTCATTGCCACTTCAATGATGAAGGGGAACTCGGGCCGATTGTTCTGTCCTCTTTGTCTCCCGCCCGGGCGATGATTTCGGAATTGGTGGTATTAGCAAATCAAATTGTCGGCAGTCATTTACATACCTTGGGTGTTCCGGCCATTTACCGCGTCCAACCGCCCCCAGAAGCGTCTGATGTCTCGGAGTTAGCGAAATTAGCCACCCATTTGGGGACGGAATTATTTTTAGAGGAAGACGAGGAGGTGGAACCGGGGACGTTCCAACAATTTACCGAGGAATTGGCCAGCAGTCGGGCGGAGCGGGTTTTGAGTTATTTATTAGAAGAAACCCTGAAACCTGCGGTTTATAGCACCACCGCTAAACTTCATTTTGGCTTGGCTCTCCCCTGTTATACCCATTGCACCTCGCCCCTGTCTCGCTATTGCGATTTACAGATTTTGCGGGTACTCAAAAGCGTGTTTGAGGAAGGGCGCGATCGCCGTTCTACCCGGGCTAAGGAACGGGTGGATTTGGGCCATTCTTCCTGTCATGGGAAAATTACCTGGAATGTGCTTCCCCCGGAAATTCAGCATGAGTTAGAAAGTCAGTTTAACCAGTTAGTGATTCATCTGAGTGAACGGGAAAGCGTGGCCGTGGATGCGGAGGAGGACTTAGAAGGACTCAAGAAAACTGGGTTCATGAAGGAACGCACGGGTCAAAACTTCATTGGCTTAATTACCGGGGTTCAGTCCTATGGGTTCTTTGTGGAAATTGAGGTGAAGTCCCCCGGCGGTACGGTTCTGCGGGTGGAAGGACTGGTTCATGTTTCCTCCCTCAAGGATGACTGGTATGAATACCGTTCTCGTCAACAAACCTTAGTCGGCCGCAAAAATCGCAACCAATACCGTCTTGGGGATAATGTCGAAGTCCAGGTAAAAAGTGTAGACTACTATCGTCAACAAATTGATTTAGTCGCGGTCGGTGGCGGTAGTGAAGCCTCGGAGGATAACGACGAACCCTATTTTTCCTAACTCTTAACTGTTTATATCGTAGGGGTTGGGTCTCCTAACCCTCTTAAAAATAGGTTTTAGTCTTCCAACCTCTACGATCAAATATTACAATAAGATTGCCTATTTCTTATTCCCTATTGCCCATTGCCCATTCCCTATTCCCTGCTGTATTAAAAAATGTCTATTACACAACTAATTAGTTTACTGATTCTGGTGGGAGGTTTGGCGATCTTTACGATCCAAAATCTATCGCCCTCTCTATCTTTAATATTTTTAGGTAATCAACTGCCTACTTTACCTCTTTCTGTTTGGATTTTAATTGCGATCGCCTCGGGAATATTAACCTATTTAATTATTCATAATTTATTTAAAATTGATCATCATCAGGTTAAACCCTTTTCTCCCTCTCAATCGTCTTCTGAGACCGTTGCTAAACCCCCCCTAGACCCGGTTAATCAGTCTTCTTGGGGTTATACTCCCGAACCCGTCGAACCCACGCCAGAACAGGTTTATACGGCCTATGGTTCCGTGAGTCCTGCTGAACCCGAACCCCGTGGGAGTCGTTCTGCGGATGATGATGATTGGGAAACAGAAGTAAAACCCTTTAACCCTGCTTGGGATGGAGAACGGGGAGACACCTGGGAAAAATCAGATCAAACCCCAACTGAGTCCGATTCATCCTATGCCTATTCCTACGAAGATCGAGATTCTAGTAGTACCGGAGTTGGCAAAGTTGAAACAGTCTATGACGCTGATTATCGAATTATTACCCCGCCTCCTAAAACGAAAATTCAAGATAATATTAAACCTCAAAGTTCTAATAATTATGATCAAGAAGATTGGGGATTAGAAGATGAGGAGGATCAATCTAATCTTCGCTAAAATTAAGATTTATTGTTGAAAATTTTAACCCTAAAATGATATAATCAACCCTGGATTTTAAAGGAGACCTAATAATTTTGCAAGCACAGTTAAAAGGAATCAATATTTATTTAATTGGGATGATGGGGGCGGGGAAAAGCACCGTTGGCCGATTATTAGCCAAACAATTAGGCTATCGATTCATGGATACCGATGACCTAATCAGTCAAACCGCCCGTCAGTCTATTTCTGATATCTTTGCCACGGAAGGAGAAGCGGCTTTTAGGGAGTTAGAATCTAAAGTTTTATC